>CP031590.1 GCA_003217735.2 Marinibacterium anthonyi
ATGGCGGCTGTCCGGACGAAACCCGTATCCGCGGGTGACGTTCCGGCCGTCGACAAATGGCAGGTCCTGCGCGACCTCGCGACCGCACGCCAGGCCTATGGCCTGTCCGACCGCGATCTTGGCGTGCTGCAGGCCCTGATCTCGTTCCATCCCGGGGCGGATCTGGGCGGCGCATCGCTTGTCGTCCACCCGTCGAACCGGTCGATCTGCGACCGCCTGAACGGCATGCCCAATTCCACCATGCGGCGTCACGTGGCCCGGCTGGTCGATGCCGGCATCGTGGTCCGGCGCGACAGCCCCAACGGCAAACGCTATGCCCGCCGCTACGGTGACGAAAAGATCGCCTACGGTTTCGATCTCTCCCCCCTCGCCCGCCGCGCCGTGGAATTCCGGAACGCCGCGGATCAGGCCCGCGCCGACGCCACCCGCCTGAAACGCCTGCGGGAAGAGGCCAGCCTGATGCGCCGCGACCTTGAAGCGCTGGCCGCCGAAGGACGGTCCCTGGCACCCTCTGCGGCTCCTTGGGACGCCTATTCCGACATGGCCGCCCTCACGGCCCGGGCCCTGCGCCGGAAGCTCTCGGCCGACGAGACAGCAGCCCTGCGCAACCGCCTGTCCGAAGCCCTGACCGAGGTGAAACGGGCGCTGGATCTTGTGGAAAATCCGGGCGCCGAAACAGAAGAATTGAGCACCGCACCCACTGAAAATGAGCAGCACATACAGAGTTCTAAAAAAGACTTTAAAGAATCTGAACCTGGTGGATCTGGAGCTTTGCGTGTCGTTACAAATGCGCAGCGTACGCAATGCGAAGAAAATGTTAACGATCCTGGACCACAGTGCCCCTCTTCAGACAGTGGTCCGGACTTGAGGACGGTTCTAGACCGGTGCAACGAAGTGCAAGCTTTTCATGAAGGCCCGATCCGATCCTGGGCAGATCTGGTTCGCGCGGCAGGAACTCTTGCACCGATGATGGGCATACCAATTTCGGTGTGGAATGAAGCCGTCCACGACATGGGAGCGAGGCAGGCTGCAACGGTCGTGGCGGCAATGCTGGAAAGGTTTGACCGAATCCATTCCCCCGGCGGGTATCTGCGCTCACTCAGCCGCAAGGCTGCCGCGCGACAGTTCAACTGCGGAAGAATGATTGCTGCGCTAAAGAAACGGGCAGCATGAGGTTCACAGCTGTGAACTACTTTGCAGGCGGAATCCTAATGGAAAAGACAAGGAAAGGAGAGGCACTATACGGACGGACCGACAACGAGATTAGGCCACTTAACCTGTAATCATAAGACTCGCTGAAACCCCGACAATTCTCATTACATGGTCTAGTCCAGAGGGATGAGTTGCCTGAAAAAGTATCGGGAGTCACATGTACTCGGCACAAGGCATTTGGACGCGAGACAATCTCCCATCAGACACTGGCGATCAGCGACCAAGACCAGACAACCGTTCTTGCCCATCAGTTCGGCAAATGTCAGGGTCCTTGACCCTCTATGAAGTTGCCTTTAACCTTCCCGCACTTCAGATGCGCGAAAGTTAGAAACCTGATTTACCTCATCGGCGAAAACCTCGACAAGACACGTGCCCATTACATGGCGAAGACGGGAAAGCTTCTTCAACTCATGCGTGGTGTCTACGTCGATATGGGTGACGACATCGACACGGAGGTTCTCCGCCACGCGGTCCCGATCGCGCATTACCTTTATCCTCGGGCCTACCTGTCCGCCGCCAGCGCCGCTTTGTTGGCGCCCACGCGCGACGGAAGGCTCTTTATCAGCGGCAAGCGCAATCAGCGGACACGGATCCGCGCGCTCGAAATCGTTCAGAATGTTGCGCCAGATCATCCGTCCACAGCGTTGACCATCGTCGACGACGGGGCAGGGGAGTTCCGGATCGCCGTTTCCTCTGTACGGCAGCGCTTCCTCGAGGCATTTCGGCAACGTAGCGACCATGCGGCTTCGATCGACGCGGGCATGCGCGCCGGTATCGCCGTGCGCCTCGTCGCGGAATGCGGCAGCCAGAAACAGGCAGCCGACGCCGTCTGGATTCTGGCACGCGAGAACGGATGGTATCGCGAGGGCGAGCGGGCTGAAAGATACCTGCTGCGCGCCGCGAACACGGTGGAAGGCCGCAACGAAGCTGCGGTTTGCTTCACTGTCACCTGGCACGCAGAACCCATCGGCATCCTGCGGCATGACGGTTGTGACTGGCGATGGCAGCCGCGGGAGGCGTTCGACCTGCCGCTGAGCCAGCAGCGCTTGCCGGGGCGGCCGCCGCCGTTCGTCCTGTCTCTTTTACCCGAGGGCTGGCTGGAAAAGGTCCTGCAGGACAGAGCCTAACGTGCAATGCTGCGGTGACATGTGAAACATCATTGTCAGCGAAGAGGGCAGGGGGCTCTCCGCGCTTCCTGCCGATGTTCTGGCTGCGCCGCTGGCGACGTTCACGGAAGGTGGGCTGTTCGCCGCACGTTTTGTAGGGCCAAGGCGCTGGCGCGGCTTTATAAGCGGGCAGATACGCCACGCCTGTCGGGCGAGCAACGTCTCGCCACATTCGGAAAGGTGAAGCCGAACACGAAATCGAACTCTCCGGCTG
The DNA here is from genome assembly GCA_003217735.2 of Marinibacterium anthonyi. Classification (GTDB taxonomy): domain Bacteria; phylum Pseudomonadota; class Alphaproteobacteria; order Rhodobacterales; family Rhodobacteraceae; genus Marinibacterium; species Marinibacterium anthonyi. The sequence goes on from CP031590.1 coordinate 2,593, forward strand.
GGATAGAAGGTGCTTTCGTGCTGGCGTAATTCGAACTTCCGATAAATCAAACTTATTGGACATGGTTCGTTCCGGCAAGTTGCGGCGCTTTTGGCTCAATTTTCTGGCATTAACCGCTGCTCTGAGGTAGGCTTCGGACATGACCTTTGGCCGCCCGAACCACGCCAGGAACTTGGAGACGCAGCCCGGGATACCCGCCTAGATCAGCGGATCGCGTTCTGAAGTCATTGAAGATGCTTCATTTTTTTCAGGCGCGGCGCTGAGCCATCTGCACCTTGGGCTGGAGCGTGAGGAAATGCCGCACGCCCTTCTGCGGGACAGGCTGGCGCTACGCGCGGCGGAGGCCCGTGTGACGTTGTCCGGGTGGCCGGAGCGGGAAGGGGAGTTCCGCGACGCGGTTCGCCTTCTGCGGCCGGGCGATCTGCCCGGCCCGGCGGGGGAAACCTGTTTGGCTTGGCGGCGCGCGGTGGAACGCCGGTGACCCGTGCGGCGATGGTTCTGGAAGCGGTGCTGTCCGATGCGCCGCGCGCGACTGCCCCGGAGCTGGTGCTTGCCGATGCCGCCCTCGCGCAGGCCCTTGGCTGGCCTCATCTGGTCCCGCTGCTGGCCGCGGGCCTGAAGCGTGCCGATTTGCCGAAGCAGGGCGACGACCTGCGGCTGGCCTGTCATCGCGCGCTGATTGGATCGGTCGCTGGGGCCGTTCGGCTTTCCGCTGACCTCACCCGTCGGGCGGCGCATCTGAAGACGGTCACGCCGAAGCTGCGGGCCAAGGCGGCGGGCGCCGCCGTCGAGGTGTTCCTGACCCGCGACGCCGTGACCCCTTCGGCCCTGCCGTTGCTCGATCGCGCCGCGCGGCGGCTCTGCGACCGTCTGGTCGATCTCGGTGCGGTGCGCGAGTTGACGGGCCGCGACACCTTCCGGCTCTACGGGGTCTGAGAGATGGCCAGGGATCGACACGACGCAGACATCGACCGCGAGCTGGCGGACCTGCCGCCAGAGCTGCGCTGGCGCGAATGGGTGCGCCGGATCGAGGCGGTGCTCTTTGCCTCTGCCTCTCCTGTTCCGCGCGAAGATCTGGCGCGGGTCGTGGGGCAGGGGGCCTCGGTCGACCTGCTGATCGAGGATTTTGCCGCCGATCTGGACGGTCGGGCCTTTGAGCTGGCGCAGGTGGCGGGCGGCTGGATGTTTCGGACGCGCGCGACCTATGCCCCCGCGATCCGCGCTGCGGCGGATGTCGGGGATCAATTGCTGAACCTGAGCGAATTCGACGTCGCGGTGCTGGCCGCCATCGCCTACCACCAGCCGATCACCCGCGACGGGCTGAAGGACATCTTCGGCAAGGAGATCAGCCGCGACCTGATCGGGCGGCTGCATGCGCGTGGCCTGATCGGGACCGGGCCACGGTCGCCTCGGCGAGGGGCGCCCTATACCTTCGTTACCACCGAGCAGTTTCTTGTCGCCTTCGGGTTGGAAACGCTCGCGGACCTGCCGGAGCGGGAGCAGTTGGCGGATGCGGGACTGGAAGGCGGTTCGCAGGACTTGGCGGCGCGCGCGTCGAGGGACCTCGGGCTTTAATCCTGGGCTCTTCGAGCAGTTTGTTCCCCAAGCCCCTTGTTCAGCCGAGGAGCTTCTCCAGCTCCTCCCCCTGGGTGGCATGCTTCTTGGGGTCATTTGCTTTCAACTTGTTCACGTTGATGAGCTTCCATCTGACGGCTGGAAGCCCGGCCGCTTGAGGGCGATCGATCGCGTCGAAGTCGGGGGCGCCGTCATGCAGGGTTCTCAGGAACTTCTTCGCGCCTTCATCCATGCGGGATTGGATGTCCCCGATCAGGCGGTCGCGCGTTGCGATCAATTCCCCCAGGTCGACGGCTTCCTTCGTCATGCCCTCGAATTCCCGCGCATAGGGCTGATCCAGGTCGATCAGGTTTGGGTTCAGCAGTTCGTGCGGCGGGCGGGGTGAGCTCGCGACGTAGATCAGAAAGGTGCGGAACAACGCGTCGGTAAACCCTTCGTTCTTGTAGAGGAGATTGACGTCGTAGAGGTCTCGCGGATGCTGGCGATCAAGGGCCGCATGTAGCTTGCCGCCGAACAAATCCTCAAAAGAGACGATGTTCATCGTCGCGTATCCGAACTCTTCCTCGACGGCTTCCGAGACTTCGCGTTGTTCCGGATCATGCACGACGCCGCGTGTGACGGGGGAGGTTTCGATCTTGATTTCGGCCGTGCCGAGACGTGCGAGCGCCCGTGTGGCGCCACCGCCACCGCCGGCAATGCGCTGTGCTTTGGCGCGGGAGATGCCGCCCTCGATCGCGGTGGCGATACGGTCCATCGCGTCGTTGATCTCGGCGAGGCTTTCGGCGCGGTCTTTGACAGGCAGATAGGTCAGATCGATATCGACCGAGAGGCGCGGAAGGTCGCGATAGAAGAGGTTGATGGCCGTCCCGCCCTTCAGCGCAAATATTTCTTCTTTGGCGACATACGGGAGGATGCGCACGAGCAGCGCCACCTGGGCGGCATAGTCTTCACGCGCCATGACCACGTTCCTTTCTTGCAAACTCGTCGGGTACCATGATCCTGTAGCGCGGGTGTATCTTGCCGCCTTTGACCAAGGCGCGATCCCCGTTGCCGAGGTCGAACTCTTCCGGATCGAGACGCTTGCGCCAGGCATGATCGTGGCGGTCGGCGAAGACGAAGAACAGGCGTTTGACCTTGATCTTCTTGCAACTGCTGAGCAGTGCCGAGAGGGTTCTCGGGCGCAACGTGGTCAGGCTTTCGAACGCCATGTCGAGGGTGTGAAAGCTCTCCTGATCCGGCAACTCGTCCAGCGCTTCAAGGATCGCGCGTTCCGGCGAGGACATGACCAGTTTCCAGTCCCATGGCAGGGACGATGCTGTCTCGTTGGGATTGCTTCGGGTGTCAACGACACCCAACTCAGGATCGGAGAACAGCGATACGCTGCGGGTGCGCAGGTCGGCGTTGAGTGGCAGTTTTTCAAGCCAGTTGGGGATCTTCGCGCTGTAGAGCCAGACCGTGCTCTTGTCGCCGAGTGAGAGATAGTGCGCATAGCCTTGCAGGCCCAATGCCGTCGCCCCGCCGATATGGACAGGGTAGTGCATGATGTGCTGGAGCGAGAGCAGGCAGGTCTTCCAGTCGAGCGTGTTCGTGGTGGCGCTGCCTGGTGCGGGGCGACGGAAGACGCCGCGGCCAAGGCGTTCCAGCCAGCCGCGTTGGACATAGGCATAGGACGAACGCCGGCCTATCCCATGGTGTTCAAGCCAGGGGGAGTCCACGAGGAACCCTGCGGGGACAGCCTCAAGAAGGTTCTTTAGCTTTTCGTGCTCTTGTCCACTCATACCTGACATAATTATGCTTTTTTAAAGAGGGCACCACTCATTTCTTTAGGAATTTGTGAGATAGTCCATCAAGGATGGACAAAAATGAATCTCTCAAGGGGCTTGGGGGTGGGGCGGGGACCCGCTCTGGTTCGGCACGACGCGCCGTCGGAACGCAGCGACGACCGACCCTTCCTTTTGTCCAAACGCTTCGTCTGGAGTGTAGCTACCATTGCCGCCGAAGCCTTGCTGCGCCGGCAGTCGAACGGCGGGTTCCGGGAGTTCGGCCTCTCCGAGCAGATCGATGCCAAGCAGCGGCGTCGGGACGGGAATGGTCATCCGGTGCACGTGGCACGAAGCAACAGGTCAGGGCCGAGGCCGCGATGACGGCGGCATCACCCCAAGACGAGGTCCTTTATCCAGACACAGATCCATTTCGGCCCCATTGCGGACTTGCGTCGCTTGGTCAGTCGCTGCAGTGCAACTCCCCGTAGACAGCCAATCACTGGCTATCGGAGTGAAAGCCAATATGGGTCAAATCGCTATCTTTCAAACCGCCCCTTTGATTTACCTAGACGAGACGGCAGGGGCCGCAGCTTGCCCATGGTTTTTGGTTTCGGCCGCTTCTGCTGGAAGCCTGCGAGCTCGTGTCGACCGAGCTCCGTGATGCGATATCCAAGGGTCCCGAACCACTTGTTGGTGCCAGCCTCAATCAACCTCCAACCCTCAAGATCCGAAAGCGTTTTGTCACCGATCCCGGGCGACAGCTTGTTGCGAAGTACAAATACTAGCTCGCCGCCACATCTAGAATCCTCATAGTCGCATTCCTCGCGTAGCTTTCGCAGGGCGTCGACGTGCCGCTTGGTAAGTTCGTGGTTCATGTCCAAAATCGGCACCCTTCAAGGTCGAGCATTATGATACTGACAGTAATGGTGTGAATACCTGATGAAAACTCGCTCAAGGGGCAAAGACGCTAAGCTGGCCCAGACCTGCCGTTCAATCGCTTGCCGATCGCCGCGGTGCAGCTTTACCAGACCGGCCATTTGTCCATCGCGCAGCATTTTCAGAGAATGAAGGTTGGCAATGCGGACTTTCCGGTCGTTCGGCGGCCAACCAATGCAATTGCAGCATGACGACGGAGTTGCTCGCAACCGCAGCAAGCGGGGATCTGCGCCGCGGCGCAGATCACAGAAGCGGTCCTTGAAAACAGCGCCGGGCAAAGGAATCTAAACCCACCTTTCGCTGCGCGTCGTCGCAGCGCCGCCGATGCGGACGAAGGGGCCGTTCAGAGGTCTGAATTCAACGGCCTCTTCAGATACCAACCTTTCGCTGATTTCTTAGGAATCTAGACAGTAAGTATGGCTCGGGTCTGCGAAGCCGCGGCCAAGCCTCCCCCATCGTTCGGCATTGTGATCGGCGACGGTTTGCTTCATATCAGCGGTTGCTGATACCTTATTCCTTCCAAGCATTGATGGCAGGCTATGAGTTCGAAGGATACCCAAGAAAAGCGGCGCCGGAGCGGACGGCCGCTCATGATTTTGCCTATTCTTCTGTTTGGGTTGCTGGGCGTAGTCTTCTACTGGGGCCTCTGGAACAACGACGACCGGTTGCCCTCGACGCTGATCGGAAGACCAATCCCGGAATTCGCGCTCCCGCCCATCGAAGGGCGGCAGGACGGCCTAGCCTCGGCGAACCTGCTAGACCAGGTTTCTCTCGTAAATGTGTGGGCATCATGGTGTGTTCCTTGCCGGACGGAGAACCCGCTTCTCGTCGAACTGGCCCAAGCGGGCACCGTTCCGATCTACGGAATCAACTACAAGGACGATGCCGAGGCTGCGCTGGCTTTTCTCGACGAGCTCGGCAACCCCTTCTCGCGTATCGGCGCGGACCGATCAGGCCGCGTTGCGATAGACTGGGGCGTCTATGGGGTGCCGGAAACATACGTAATCGATGCCGAGGGGCAGATTGCATACAAGCATGTCGGCCCCTTTGATCAGGCCTCGCTTGAGGAGGATATTTTGCCGGTCGTGCGCCGGTTGCAGGCGGAGAGCGACTCGTGAGGCGGCGTGACGTCCTTGCCGGAGTCCTGGCGCTTGCGGCAAGCCCTGCCTCCGCCCGACCACCGATCCGTCATCACGAAACTCCGCGTGATCTACTGTCGCCGCCTTTCGTGGACGGAGATGAGCGGGATCTGACGCTGGCGGACTTTGAGGGACGTGTCGTGCTTCTGAACATTTGGGCGACCTGGTGCCCGCCCTGTCGCGAGGAGATGCCGACGCTCGACGCGCTGCAAGCACGCCTCGGCGGACCGGATTTTCATGTTCTGCCGCTGTCGATCGATCGGGCCGGTCTCGAACCTGTGCGCCGTTTCTACCGAGAGACCGACATTCGCAACCTCGATCTCTATATCGCGGAGGATACGCGCGCGATGCTGGCCTTGGCAGTGGTGGGTCTGCCGACAACGATTCTGATCGACCGCATGGGGCGCGAGCTCGGGCGCCTCGCAGGCCCGGCCGAATGGAACAGCCCCGAAGCTGTCGCGCAGATAAGCGCTCTTATTGACGAACGGAAACAATAGGACATGGAAAAGCACGACGACCGCACCTGCGGCGCCAGCCGTTCCACTCCGCGCGCACACGTGGCGGCGGTCTCGATCAGCGCGGAAATATGGATATGATTGACCTTTCGGCTCTTGGACTAATGGCGGCATTGCTGGCCGGTGCCGTTTCCTTTCTGTCGCCCTGCGTGCTGCCGCTCGTGCCCGGCTACGTATCCTACGTTGCTGGACGTACGGTCTCCGGCAGCGCAGCGCCTTCGAAGGGGCGGGCCGTCTGGCTCAGCCTCTGCTTCGTCCTCGGCTTCTCTACTATCTTCATCCTGCTCGGCGCCTCAGCCACCGCGCTCGGCCAAACCTTGCTGCGATGGCGCTACGAACTCAACATCGTGGGCGGCGCTATCGTGATTTTGTTCGGCCTGTTCATGATCGGGGCAGCGCGCCTGTCGGCCATGGAGCGCGACCTGCGCTTCCATCTCGACCTGCCGGGCGGGCAACCGGTCGCCTCCTACGTGCTCGGGCTCGCCTTCGGTTTCGGCTGGACACCATGCATCGGCCCGATCCTCGGCGCCATCCTGACCGCCAGCGCAACGAGCGCGACGATTGGCGAGGGCGTCGCGATGCTTGCTGTCTACTCGGCCGGTCTTGGGGTCCCGTTTCTGGTCGTCGCGGGGTTCACCGACAGTATTGCCGGCAGGCTGCGCGGCGTCGGTCGTTGGGGGCGGCGCCTGCATCAGGCTGCGGGCGGCGTCATGATCCTGATGGGCTTGGCGATGATGACCGGTCGTTTGAGCGCCTTGGCCTACTGGCTGCTGGACACCTTCCCGGTCCTTGGGCGGATCGGATGAACAGATGCGATTGTACGAGAAACATATCCTCCCTCGGCTGACGCATCTGGCGATGGGCCAGGATCAGCTTCTTCCCTACCGGCGCCGCGCCGTCTCCGGGCTGCATGGGCGTGTACTGGAGATCGGGATCGGCTCGGGCCTGAACCTTGCGCTCTACCCCGAGGCCGTGCATCAGATCATCGGTGTTGACCCGTCGCCCGAACTCCTCTCTCGGGCCTCGCAAACCTCCCATGGCCTGATGCCCGCGACCGAGATGATCGAGGGCGTCGCCGAGGCGTTGCCGCTGGAGGATCGCAGCGTCGATTGCGTCGTCGCCACCTGGACGCTCTGCAGCGTGTTGGAGCCGGAGAAGGTGCTTGCCGAGATCCGGCGCGTTCTCAAGCCGGATGGCGTTTTCCGCTTTGTCGAGCATGGTTTGGCGCCGGAGCCCAGTGTCCAGCGCTGGCAGCGCTGGCTCACGCCTGTCTGGAAACATTGCGCCGGGAACTGTCACCTTGATCGCCCGACGGACGCCCTGGTCGAGAAGAGCAGGTTTCGGATCGAGCGACTCGACACCGGCTATGCGACAGGGCCGAAGCCTATGGTCTTCATGTATGAAGGGTTCGCATGCATCGACTAGAGAAGCTGTCGCCAAAGCGGGATAGGCGCGACATCCAAGTGAATTTTGATCTGTCCCGATCTGGTTTTGGCAGGTTTCAAACCCCTGCGTGGCTCCTTCGTGATATCGCACCGGGTGGCCGCGATACCAGACTAACACATTTCCGGTCAGCGTCTTGGCGCAAGGGTAGCAAGGGCACTGACCCTGGTCACAATCGAACATTCGGAACATTTACGGCATCGAGAGTCCAAGATGGCAAAAAACCAAGATAACCGGCAGACCAATCTCAAGCGCGGCATCCGCGTCGAGATCGCCAGCCTCGTCTACAACGTGATCGAGGTCGTCGTATCCGTCACCGTAGGACTTCTGACCGGCAGCGCAGCGCTGGTGAGCTGGGGTCTCGACAGCACGGTCGAGGCCACCTCGGCCGCGACTCTGATCTGGCGCTTGAAGAGTGAGGTGGACGGTGCCGACAAGCGCACGGTCCTGCATCGCAAGAAGGTCGCGCTCTTCGTGGTCGCCTGTGCCTTTTGGATCGTCGTCGCGGCGATCCTCTACGAGGCGGTATCCGCGTTCATCTCGCAGGACACGCCCGACTTCAATTGGTGGGGTATCGCGATCCTGGGTGCTTCGCTCGTGGTCAACCCGTTCCTCGCCTGGGGCAAGTATCGCTATGGCAAACGACTCGATGCACCCGCCCTGAAGTACGATGCCAAGGACACGATGATCTGCCAGTATCAGACAATCGTGGTGTTGGCCGGGATCGGTCTGACGCAATGGATGGGCTGGTGGTGGGCCGATCCGGTCGCGGCGCTTCTGATCGTGCCCTACGTTGCGTGGGAGGCGTTCGAGGCCACCAAAGATGCGCGGTCGGTCGATCCGGACGAGGCCGAAGCTACTGCCGACGCCTGACGTTGCGCATGATGAACCGGGATTTAGGCATGGGTGGCAGTTCTCCGGTTTCCAGATCCAGATCCTGATCCGGCACTTCGAAGTCGATGGCGTTCACCAAGAAACTGCAAAACGCCTTCATCTGGCTGATCGCGATCCACTCGCCCGGACAACGGTGGTTCTTGTGGTGATCGCCACCGCCCTGCGGAATGAAGTCGTAGGGGTTGTCTTCCCGATCCTGAAACCGCTCGGGCCGGAACTCTTGCGGCGCGTCCCACGAACGAGCGTCGGTATTCGTGCCGTATAGGTCGAGCAGAACCCTGTACCCTTTGGAAAAGCGATATCCGCGCCACTCGAAATCACTCTTCACCCGTGCCGCGACCGCGGGAAAGAACGGATACAGACGGCGGACCTCTTGCACGAAAGGTTCGAGCTGTCCCTCGTCGTCCTTCAGCTTTTGCCGCCACTCGGGATGCCGATGCAGGGCATGCGCCGCCTGGGCGATGAACGCAGAGACGGCGACGATCGGGCGTACTACGTTCAGAAGCTCCACGGCGGCAACCTTGGAGGTCAGCAGCTCCCCATTCAGATCGCGCCACGTCGCGACGACATGGGCGGCGCTTTCCTGTCCTGTCTGAAGGCTTCCGTCGCGCAGCCGTTCAATAATCCCGGCTGTCCAACGCTCTGCGCGATGCCGCGCCAGACGCGCACCCCAGTGCTTCCAGCCGACCGCCCCGGCGTCTTGGAAGAGCGCCGTCATCTGCGCCGTCCGCGTCTCGACCTCCGCTTCGGGAAGCGGCACGCCCGACCAGGCGCAGGCAGCTCTGGTGAGGATTTCGCGCACTTCGTCGTAGAGAACGACCTTCTCCGCCGCTTGCCAGTCCCGTGCGTAGCGGTCCAACAGGTCCCGCGTCGTGTTTTCGAGAGCTTCGATCCGCTCCGACGCCATGAGTGACATAAACATCCGCTTCCGATGACGGTGGGCCTCGCCATCGAGCCCCTGGATGCCCTTTTCGCCGAGCAGGGTTCTCTGGATACGCTTCGGCATCGAGCCTGCGCGCACGAGCCCATCCTCGGAATAGAAGACCTCCGCAGCTGCGGCACCAGTCATGCAGATCGTCTTTTGAAAGAGGATGCGGGTCTCGAACAGGTCGCCCTCAAGATCGCGGCATGTGTCCGGAATGAACTCATATGGGTTGCGCAGCAGGGCAAGCGTGCTGTCGATGCCCTTTGCGGATGGAATGCTGGACATCGATTATTTCCCCGTAACGTTTTCTTCTCGGTGGTTACGTTCGGGCTTGTTCTGCGCCGAGCGGAAGCTGTCCCAGAACAGCAGGGCCGCACCGCAGAAAATCGCCACATCCGCAAGATTAAAGGACGGCCAGTGGTATGTTCCGTAATGGAAATCCAGAAAATCCGGGACGGCCTGATAACGCAGCCGGTCGAGGACATTGCCGAGCGCGCCGCCGATGATCAGACCGAGAGCGGCAGCCGTCAGCCTGTCCGGCGCGCGCCACAACCAGATCAGCAGCCATGCCACGATCACGCCAGCAAGCGCGATGAGACCCCACCAAGGCACGATCCCGCCCAGCATACCGAAGCTGACTCCATCGTTCAGAACCCGCACGAGATTGAGAAAGGGTAGAACCTCGACGCCGCGCTCAAGCGCCGGTGTGTTCAGCGCAAGCGCCTTGGTACCCTGATCGAGGCCGAACGCCGCGATCGCGCAGAGCCCGCCCAGAACGCGGCTGTTCATGCCGCTGCCTTCAGATCGGCCCGCGCATCGCGAATGATCGCCCAGGACGAGTGCAGGAACAGTCCGGCGATGCCGAAGGCGACGATGAGGTCCGGCCAGGCGCTGCCCAGCCACGCCACGAGACCGGCGGCAACGACAACCGCCGCATTGCCGATGGCGTCGTTGCGCGAGAATAGCCAGACGGCCCGCATGTTCGCGTCGCCCTTGCGGAACCGCAGCAGCGGCAGAACGGAGATGACGTTGACGACAAGGGCGATCATGCCAAGCAGGCCCATTAGACCTGCATCCGGCGTCGTCCGTTCGAAGACTCGCACGATGGTCGTGCCGAGGACGCCAAGGCCGAGCAGGCCGAGGAAGATGCCTTGGATCAAGGCCGACCGTGCCCGCCAGGCGAGGCTCCAGCCGATGGCCAGCAGGCCAAGGAAGGTGATCGCGCCGTCGCCGATGAAATCGAGCGCATCGGCCTTCACGGCCTGCGATCCGGAAATGAAACCGCCGATCATTTCGAGGACCCCGTATCCCACGTTCAGGATCACGACGATCCAGAGGGCACGGCGGTAGGCCGGGTCCTGATGGGCGGGATTCGGCGGAATGTCTTCATCGCCCTCGATCCGGTCGAAGCCATAGCCTGTCACCGCGACTGCCTTTTCGATGTCCGGCAGGCGCACTTCGGGTGCAGTCAGTGTCATGATGTGCGTCGCGGCCGACACTTTCACATCGCCGGGCGCGACCCCGGCTGCCTGTGCCGCCCGCTCGATCTGCGCGGCATCCTTGGCGCAATCCATACCGGAAACCCGGTAACGGACGGGCGGGACATCTGCCGTCGATCCGGCATTTTCGGTGTTGGCCATGGTCGCGCTATTCCTGCTAGGATGAATCGAAGAACAACATATCAGCGAGGAGTGATATGGCGCAATTGGTCGATGACCGCAAGAGCGCAACCATCGAGCGACGGGCGAAGCTGTTCCGCGGCTTCGCGGACCCGAGCCGCCTGGCCATCCTCGGTGCACTTTGCAACGAGCCATTGGCCGTTCACGAGATCGTCGAGCGGACCGAACTATCGCAACCCAACGTCTCCAACCATCTGAGGTGCCTGCTGGACTGCGGGCTTGTCGCCAGCGACCGCGAAGGGCGCTTCATCCGTTACCGTATCAGCAACCCGCGCATCACGGTCCTTCTGAACGATGTGGACGCACTTCTCGACGTGGTCGCAAAGGGTGTTGAGGCGTGTGACAATTATCGTGAGGCGTGAGTCAGAACGGACGGCCGGTCGACTCGGCGCAGATCGGTTGGAAAGATGTTGTCCGTGTGCAGGGTCCGACCGGAATCCTGCTGAGGTTCGACAAGCTGGCTTCGGAAGAGACACCATTCATGTATCACTGCCACATCCTCGAACACGAGGATGCGGGCATGATGGGGCAGTTTACGGTCACATAACAGGACCCCACCCGCTCGACACCGGGCGTCGTCAAGAGCTTACGTCTTCTTGCGGCGTTCTATCAGGTGCCGGTGTCGCCTTGTTGAAACGCATTACGGAGTATGTCTAGACCCGAACGGAGAACACCTCGCTAAGCTGCGGGTCCGCCGAAGCGGCCGTCCAGTCGCTCGGCAGCATTCGTCAAAAAGGGCTCGAAGCCCACGTCGGCAGGTAGGTCTTCGCACGTCCGGTCTCGGCTGGCGAACGGCGTACGCCGTTCGCCGAAGGTATCAAATGTCGACCGACTCCGCGATGCTCAGAGCATCCTCAAGTTCAACGCCCAGGTACCGGACCGTACTGTCCACCTTGGTGTGACCGAGCAGGAGCTGGACCGCGCGAAGATTGCCTGTTTTGCGGTAGATTTGTGCAGCCTTGGTGCGCCTCAACGAGTGCGTGCCGTAGCCGCTCGGCTCGAGACCGATCGCCGTCACCCACTCTCGGACGAGCCGCGCGTATTGTCGCGTCGAAATGTGCGGCCTGGCGTGAAACCGGCTCGGGAACAGGAAGGCGCAGCCGATCATCTCCGGCCGCTTCACCCACTCCGAGATCGAAGCTCGGGTGTTTTCCGTGACTTCGAACTGAACGGGGCGGCGCGTCTTGCTCTGGATGACCGATACGCGTTCGCGGACACGATCGCCGACAACGAGCTGGGCGACCCTCAGACCGACGAGGTCGCAGCCCCGCAACTTGCTGTCGATGGCGAGATTGAACAGAGCGAGATCGCGAAGGTTGCTCGCGAGTTCGAGGCGCGCACGGATCGCCCAGACCTGTTTCGGCAGCAGAGGCCGTTTCTGGCCAACGAGCCTGCCACGGTTCCAAGGGCGTCGCTTCGGCTTGATGGCGGGGAGTTGGATTTTGGACATGAGACTTTCTCCATCCGTCCCTCCCGGCCCAGGCGTCAACATCGCGTGACCCCGAGATATTAAGCGATGTCGCGAAGGACCGGTGAAGAAGATTGGCTCCGGGCCGCCGCCGCCGCGCTGCCGCAAGGCCGCACCGAGCCCACTTTGACCGATGCTGCGTAAAGGATGTATCGCTGCTTTCGAGGGCGGTAGAAAACCTGCTTGATCGCAGCCGCGATGCGGAGGGAAAGCAGCGCCGAGTTGTCGGAACGCGTGAACCAAAAGGCGATCTAATCGAACGATTCAGCGCTTCACCCCGTCTGCGGCTGCCTCTCAAATACTGCGCGGTGCCCAGAGAATAATACCCGCACCGACAAGGCAAATGACCGCTCCAACTACATCCCATTGATCCGGGCGATGCCCTTCTACGCCCCATAGCCACAGCAGGGACGATACGATGTAAACGCCACCGTAGACTGCATAGGCGCGGCCCGCCTGATCGGCGGGGCTGAGCGCCAGTAGCCAGGCGAAAGCGGCAAGGGACAGCATGCCCGGTGCCAACCAAAACACGCTCTTGTCCAGCCGGAACCAGGCCCAGAAAGCAAAGCATCCGGCAATTTCGGCCAGCGCAGCGGCGAAGTAGATAAGAACCGTCTTCATCGGGCCAGACATACGTTCCGAGGAGGATCGGGTCTATTGCGAAAAATCTTTCAAATTCAGAGAAGCGAGCCCAAATCCGATCCAACACTTGGATAGGCCGCCGTCATCGACTTAAGTTGCTTGGCCGCCAGGCCCAGCTTGATTGCCAGCCCGAAGAAATTGATCAGTTCGCCGTATTCCGGGCCGAACAGGTGCGCGCCGAGGATCTTGCCGTTCGACTTGTCCACGAGGACCTTCGCGGCAGCAGAGGTCTCGCCGATCCGGTAGTTCGAATACCAATCGCCAGTGTCGGTGAACCGAACATCGACATCATACCCGGCGTCCCTTGCCTCACTTTCCAACATACCGACACGCGCCACTTCCGGGACTGTGAAGACGGCTGTAGGAATACCGGCATAATCCGGTGCGGTCTGAGTGTCTTTGAGCATGTTGGAGGCCGCGACCTTCCCTTCGATCACTGCGACTGGCGTCAGCGGCATGCCATCGGTGTCGGCGCAATCTCCGGCGGCAAAGACCGCGCTGTTCGTCGTGCTTTGCAGATGCGGGGCTACAACGATGCCCTTGTCGCTGTAATCAACACCAGCCGCCTCAAGATTCAGATCGGCCAGGGCTGCCACACGGCCCGCGCCATGCACGACCAGATCGGTTTCGATTGTTCGGGTTTCATCGCCCGACTTCACCTCGACAGTGAATGCTCTACTGGCTTCCGAGACCGACACGATTTCGGTTTCGCGCATCAGGTCCACGCCGATACCGCCGCTGCGGTCGATCAGCATTTCGACCAGATCGGGATCGAAGCCGCGTAAGGGCCGGGCGCCACGATCCACGATGATCGGGTTGGCTCCGGCCCGTGCGGCGATATGCGCAAACTCGAAGGACACGAAGCCGCCACCGATAAAAAGAACCCGATTGGGAAGGGCCTCCAGGTTGAGGAAATCCGTGCTGTCGATCACGAGATCGGCCCCTGTGAAGCTCAGCGGCCTGGGCATGGCACCGGCGGCCACGAGGAACCGTTCCGACTGATATGCCGTTCCATCGACCTCCAGCGTGTTGCTTCCCGTGAACCGCGCGGCTCCATGCAGGGTTTCGACGCCGTTGCCCGACAGGCCCTTTTCCATCTTGTCCGGCACGGGATCGGTGAAGCCACGCTTGTGTGCCATCAGATCGGCCCAGTTGATCGACAGATCACCGGGATCGATCCCCTTGCCCTGCATGAGCCGTGCCGCGTCCATGATTTCCGCACCGCGCCGCAGGATTTTCTTTGGATCGCAGCCGCGCAATGCGCAGGTGCCGCCGTAGGGCAGCGCATCGACAATGGCGACACGCCATCCTGCCGCGCCACATTTGTTGGCCGCGGCCACGCCCGCCATGCCCGCCCCGATGACGATCAGGTCGTAGTCTTCATTCATTCTCCGGTCCTTGTCCTGATCTTCATCCGGCGCAGCAGCTCAACTTTGCCACGTCCATATCGAAGGTTTGCGCCGCCAGCTTCAGCCCTTCCACGGTCGTCAGATAGGGGAAGATCGTCTCCCCGAGCGCCTTTGTGGTCATGCCAAACTTCAGCGCCATAACGAGGGTCTGGATCGTATCGGACCCCTCGGGCGCGATGATCTGGCCGCCAAGCAGCCGGTCGGACTTTCTGTCCGCCACCAGCTTGATCAATCCGCGCGTGTCGCGTGCGGCCAGTGCGCGCGGCACCTGATCGAGCGGTACGATGGACGTCTTGACGTCGAGGCCCGCGTCCCGCGCCTGGGCTTCACCGAGACCGACGCCCGCGACCTGCGGGTCGGAAAACACCACCCAGGGCATCGCGGCGTTGTCGTAGCGATGGTCTTCGCCGAGAACCGCATTTTTGGCCGCGAGCTTTGCACCATAGGCCGCCATATAGACGAACTGGTCGCGGTCGGTCACATCGCCTGCGGCATAGATGCCGCGCACCGATGTCTGCATGTCCTCGCCGACGACGATGGACCCACGCGCGTCGGTTTCCACGCCGATTGCGTCCAGGCCCATATCTTTGGTATTGGCCCGCCTGCCAGCGGTCGAAACGAGGTGATCCGCCGTCACTTCGACAGGCTTTCCGTTCTGGATCACGCGCAGTGTCACGCCCGCGTCGTCGCGGCGCACAGTGTCGTAGCTTAACCCGGTCAGAAGAGTGATGCCTTCGGCCTCGAACGCCGCCGCCAATGCCTCCGAGACCTCTGGTTCCGCGCCGGGCAACAGATGCGAACGGGCGACAAGCGTGACCTTCACGCCCATGCGGCTCATCATCTGGGCCAGCTCCGCGCCGATGTAGCCCGCGCCGATGAAGATCAGGCTTTTCGGCAGTACTTCGAGTTCCAGAAGACTGGTGCTGTTGAGCGCGCCGATTTCCTCGATGCCGTCGATGGTCGGCAGAACGGGACGCCCGCCCGTGGCGATGATGGTCCTCGGTGCTTTCAGGGTTCGCTCACCGACTGTCACGCCACCTTCGATCAGCCGCGCGGGACCGGCGTCGATGTAATCGACATCCTCATATTCCGGCAGAAGGTCCGCGTATTTCTTCTGGCGCAGGGTCGTGACCAGATCGTCCTTGGACTGAACGAGCGTCTGCCAATCATCCACTTGTGCCCGTCCCGACAGGCCGGGGAACCGCTTGGCAGCCCCCGCACAGTGCACGGCCTCTGCCGCACGGATCATCGCCTTGGAGGGCACGCATCCCACGTTGACGCAAGTTCCGCCGATGGTGCCATGTCCTACGAGGGCGACACGCTTTCCGGCATCCGCGCCGGTAATTGCGGCGGAGAACCCCGCCGATCCGGCCCCAAGAACGATCAGGTCATAGCCGCCCTGTTCATCGTCGGTTTTGTTCAGGTCTTTCATCTCAGCGCGCCTCGCCATGTTCGGGGTCTTTTGGTCTGGCGGCGAGCAGATATATGACCGCGCCGATGGCGATCAGCGGTGTCAACATGCCGAGGAGGCCGAAGACCATGCCGGTGGCGGTGCAACATCCCATCATCATAAGAGCGATCCTTTCTTTTGCGCACGGTTCAGGAGAACCGCGTAGAGTGCTGTGGCGGCGAAAACGCCGATTGTGATCCGTATTGCGAACCTGAATTCGAGAAGAATGATCAGGATCGACAGGGCCACCGCGAGGCCGGTGGCCCAAAGTTTCGGGGCCGGTCCCGGTTTGCCAGCGCGCAGCCAAAGGGCCTGTGCCACCACGGCGAGGCTGAAAAACAGCAGCGGGAACAGGGCGTAATCGAGCCAGCCCGTGAGGGCCGACAATCCGACGCCAGCGACGATGACGACCAGAAGCGGTGTAAAGCAGCAGAGCGCGGCGAAGAGCGCACCGCCAAGCCCCCATTTCAGCAGACGGTCGGAATTTTCAGGTGTGTCAGTCAAGGAGCCGTCTTTCTCTGTGATGGGTCGGGGCCGGAGGCGCGTTTCATTTGCGAACGACGCAGTGCGCGGACGATCAGGTAGGTCAGACCCGCCAAAACCAGCACGGCAATGCCACTCATTCCAGAGAGCCAAGCCCCAACGCCGCCGAACAACGCTGCAAGCACGGCAGTTCCGCCGCCGCAGCAGACGACCACGACCGGAGCTGCTATTCCGAAGGCCAGCAGGCCACCCATCAGATTGTCACGCATTGCAGGAGATTGTCACGCATTGCAGGCGGCTCAGGAGGCTGTGTCGGGCAGCACCTGCGCCGGATAGCCATTGGCCGTCACCGCGCCGATGATGCTTTCGATGGAAGTTTCGGCGTCATCGTAGGTCACGCTGTAAACACCCTGCCCGTATTCGGGGCCGTCCTCGAATGCGGCGATCTCGACCGACGGAACACCGCGCATCGAGCTGGCAACAATGAACGAACAGGACGGGCATGTCAGTTCGCTGACGGCGATCTCGACCTGGCGCTCTTCAGCGAGGGCCGGGGTCGAGAGTGCGACGATGGCCAGGGCGGATAACAGGAGATGCTTCATGGTCATGGTCCTCGTTCAGAATTTCAGGATGAAGGGGGTGATGTAGGGAAAGATCATGGCGACAGCGACAATCGCGGAAGCGGCCCAGAGGGTTGCGCGCATGATGCGGCGGTCGATGGGGCGGGCGCAGGTGCCATCGGCACAGGCCTCGGCATCTACAGGCTTGTAAGCCTTGTAGAAGCCGTATCCCAAAAACGCGGCGCTCAGCGCGAAGGTGTACCATTTGTAGGCATAGAGCGCCCCGAGCTGCGCGATGAACACGCCTGTCACGCCAAAGCTGACCAGCACCAATGGAAGGATGCAGCAAGAAGTCATCGCCAGCGCACCGAGGACGCCGAGGCCGGTCACGCCCCATCCCTTGGTGGTTTCGTCGCCAATTTTCTGCGACTGAGATTGCGGAAGTTCCGCCAAATGTTGTTCCATCGAATCTTCCTTGAACAGATGTTTCCACCGTTCTAGGGTCTGTAGTTGATACAGGCTCAAGGGATTTTTCGGCACAATGAGTAACACAAGCGTGAGATCAATTCGGCGGGGCGATTTGGCCCGCGCAACGGGCTGCAACCTGGAAACCATTCGCTATTACGAGAAAATCGGGATCATGCCGGACCCGCCGCGCAGTACGAAGGGCTACCGAAGCTACGACGATGCCCACGTCAAGCGGCTGAAATTCGTCATGCGGTCCCGCGATCTAGGCTTTTCTCTCGAAGAGGTTCGCGGGCTGCTTGGGCTGGTCGATGACCGATCCCGGACATGCGCCGAGGTGCAGATCATCGCCGAAGATCATCTGACTGACGTTCAGGCCAAGATTGCCGATCTGCAGCGCATCGAGCGCGTCCTGTCGGACACTGTTGCGCGATGCACCGGCGATGCTGCCCCAGAATGCGCGGTGATCGATGCGTTACTCGATGCTTAGTCCACCCTGAAGAAGAGGGGGCAACGGACCTTCGTGAACGGCGCAGCGAAAGCCCGAAAAGTCCGCACTGTCGACGCTCGCGCCCGCCGCAGTGAACGTCCGTTTCGGCATGGTCGTCCGGCCAGATGCAATTCATGTGAAGAATAGGACAGTGCAATGTAAGACCATCCTGATGGCCCTCCGTTATTTCAGGCCACTTCGGTGTCATGGCGCATACCCCTTCCACTTTGTTCGGCTCTTGCATTGCTTGGCTTGCTTGGGCAATCGCACCCGGCTCGGGAGAAAATGTGAGCGGCGGGCATCGCTCCGAATGTGGTGCCAGCTGCCTGACGGCCTCCCCTGCTCGGCTTCGCGTGTCGCAGGGGAGATATCGGCCCTTGGCCGATCGCGCATTCGGCCATGCGGCCTCACCGCGGCGTCGCGCCCAGACCCCCGGTTTGCCCGCCTCACGAGCACGTCGCTCCCCGGCCGCTTCGCCGGATTGCGCTCCGGTCTGTTTTGGCCAGAGGCCAAAACCATCCCTCCACTTCATCCGTCTCCCGCGTCCGCTCGCGGCGTTTGCCTGCTCGTGTCGGGTAAACCTACCGTCAAACACACACATGAGCGCGGAAGCATATCCTCCGGATGGCCCCCAAATCAGCCCGCCTCAAGGATCGCAAAACTTTTCGGCAAGGGCGGTGCGCGCGGAGGTGTCAGCCCAGTGATCGACGGCGCGCCCTTGTTTCGCGACGCGCCAGGAAAACTTTTGCGCCCGGCAAGCCGGCGGCTTCGCCGTCCCTGACCCGGACAGATTCGGTGAACCAGACGTACGGCCATGCCCCCACACTCACGTGGTGGCTCCACAACCATATGGAGATACCGACATGGCTTACGACAACGCAACCGCCTACGAGACCATCGAACTCTTCGGGCTGACGGAGAAGGGCGCCGTCCTGCCGATCCCCGAAGACGACATCCTGAAGGACAGCATCACCCGAGAGACCTTCGAAGTGCTGCTCGGCCAGCTGCGCGGCACCGGGCTCGAGGGCGAGATCGAACCGCTCGCGCATGGGTTGGCCACGATCCTGCAGCGCCGCAAGGTTGCCCTCGGCAAAGAGCTTGACCGCACCGCCGACAAGATCGGAGCACTCGCAAAATCGCACGACGGATCGGAGATCACGGAGATCGCGCTGGAAGAGGCCCAGGTCCGCTTGCTGCAGCTGAGGGAGATCGTCGGCGCCGTCGAGACGATGGCCGAGGCGGCGGCAGAATGCTACGAGGTCGAGACCGGCCATGCCTTCATCCCGGCCGCAGGCTCGCGGGCAAGCGTCCGGGCGCAGGAGACCGGGGCGGTCTTCGAGGCCCGGCAGCTCCTGGAACAACATGATCGCGAGACGGCGGCGAAGTCGAAGGTCGAGGGGGTCCCCCTGATCGTCTCGGGCGCCACCGACTGGACCGATATCGACGTCATCTTCAACACGCTCGACAAGGTTCGGGAGCGCATCCGGCAAAACCGCAATCAGGAGATCTTCCTCTGCCACAAGGGCGGCAAGCATGGCGCCGAGATGATCGCGGCTCGGTGGGCACGCGCCCGGGGCGTCGCGCAGGCGCGCTTCGACCCGCGCTGGTCCGCGCACGGACGGGCGGCTCCGTTCAAGTGCAACGACGAGATGCTGGACGACAAATTCGCCGCGACGGGGGTTGTGCTCTTCGGCGGCAACGGAGTGGCGCTGAACCTCGGACAGAAGGCCGAGGCAAAGGGACTGACTGTGATGCGGGTCGCCGATCCGGCGAAGAAGCCATCGGATGAATGACCGAGAGAGGGTCGCGCACGGCGCGGCCCTTTCTTCCCGTCCTCTGGGGTTGCCTTCCAGCCGTTGGAAGGGACGGGCTGAGGATCATTTCCCTGACCGGCGAAAGGGCGTTCCGGCCCGGCTTCGGCGGGGTCGTTTAGTTTGTGGCGGCCCTTTGGTGTCCTGCCGTGTCAGGACACGAGGCCCTGCCCCGGTAGGACTGGCGCTGTCCGCGCGGGAGCCGCTGCCGCGGCGAAATGGCCCCAGGAGGGGCCATTCCAATCCGTGAGCTAATGGCTCGTGGGCATCGGAACGATCAGCACATCCTCATCCGGGCACATCTGGCTGTGATACTGGATCATGGCATCGGCCGAGCGGAAGTGCTTGTGCTCACCGGACGACGTCGTGAACACCGGCTCTTCCGTCTCGTCGGGAAAGACGCCCATGACGACCCAGACGGTCTTGCCGTTCGTGGGGTCCTTATGGGGTTCGTAGCGCAGGCGGCCCCCGCGTTTGATGAACTGGCGCACCCTGTTGCCGAGTAGCAGGGCGCGCTTCGGTTGTCGGACAGCCTCGCTCGATTGGTCCATTTATACCTCCTTCTTGGTTCGTCTGTGTCGTGCCACAGGTTGGGTGCCCGACGGCGCAACGGGTCGTGTCGGCTCGCCGCTCGGGAAGTAGCGGTTGGCTGAGAACGTCATGCTGGCTCTCGGTCAGGAGCGCATGACGCCGGTCTTCGCGGCCCCACTGAGACAGACGCGAAAAGCGGTCATCGTGGGCATTCACCACCAAGAACCAAGCCCGGAATTGCTACTTTGAAACAGTCTGAGGTTGAACCTTGCTGTTCCATCGTTGCGCGGAAAGACGCCAATCAACGTCAGGGCAAGCCACTGAAAGTCGATATGTTTTTGAATGTGTCCCAGCCCCGGGTAACGGTTGAAGATCAGCTTTTGCGCGAATTCCTCGTTTGGAGGGCGCGCTGCGACTGCAATTCATCTCCAAGTTTCTGATGGGTCGATTTTCGCCGAACGGTTGGGGGCGAGCGGTTTTCCAGCCTGGAATGGAGCGACCTTGGGAGCGGAGTTTCAGGCCGGAGCAGGCCCCGAACGAGACCCCAAGTATCGAGAGAGGGGCCTGTGGGAAACCGCGGCGGGACGTTGGGTCTGGGCGAATCCCGCGCAGGCGCGGGACCGCGTGCTGAGGTTCCGGTCGGCGGCGCCGCCCTCCACCCCGAGTCGGACACCCCCTTGCTCCCTTCGGCCAAGAGCGCTGCGGTCAGTCTCTGTGAGCCAGCCCTCAGCGCGGCCGGATGGTCGCTCAGCGGCCTCCGTCTCGGCCAGAGGTCTGGCCCGCATTTCGCGATCGGTTCGGGGTGGGGCAGCGCAGGAAGGAACGCGCAGGGCCGGGCATCCGTCAGTGTGCCAAAGCGCCTTCGCGGTGTGGCGATTTGATTGGGAGAGCGTGCGCCGGCCCCGTCCCGGTGCAAGGGCAAGCCCTTCTTCACTGCGCTGCGCTTCGTTGCGACCGCAGGCGGTGCACCCGTCCGCTCTGGGCCGTCGCGGTGATCTCCCGAAATCATCCATCACCGAAAGGAGCACCACAATGAACAAGATCATCGCTCGTCTGCGCTCAATCCTGCGAAGCCTCGCCACCAAGGCGAACCTCAAGATCTCTGTCGCGCTCAGCGTCCCTGGCTTTCTGAAGGTCGAGGTCAGCTATTCCCGCAACCTGAATCGGCCTCCGGAGGAGGGCTGACGGTCCTCTGCAGCCTTGGCCGCTGACTTTCCCAAAAGGATCAGAAGAGACCCGCGCAGTCGGCGCGGGTCACATGTCCTCAGAGGTCAGGGCAGGGGATCGACGGGCGTGCGCCCGCTCACCCCCGCCCTGGCTGTCTCTTGTGATCTGGTCCGCCCAACAGGCCTGCCCCGGAAAGTCAAAAGACAAGCGCCGCGCAGGCGCGTCGTCTCCGACGAGGACCGTGTCCTCGGCCTCCGGCCTGCGGGCCGCACCATCCTCGTCTCCGATCCTTTGACTGTCCGGTTCAGGCCCGTGGGTCGGGCTTCGCCCTCGCCCACTCTGTTCCGCCGAAAACATGCGTTTTCGGTCGGATCAGGTGGCTGAGGCGCAGCCCATCGGCGGAAGGAGGGCACCAAGCCTCCCCGTCCTACCATTCAGGAGGCCACAAATGGCTAAATCGGATTTCGACATCTACCAGCACGTCACCAACCAGATCATCGAGTCGATGGAGGCGGGCGTTTCGCCGTGGCGCAAGCCGTGGTCCGGCGGTGAGCAGGGCGGCACATTCCCGCTGCGGGCGAATGGCGAGCCCTATCGGGGGATCAATGTGCTGATGCTCTGGCTTGCCGCCCATGCCAACGGGTTTGCTTCGGCGCATTGGTTCACCTTCAAGCAGGCCAAGGACCTTGGCGCGCATGTGCGCAAGGGGCAGAAATCCTCGACGGTGGTGAAATACGGGACCGTCGAGCGCGAGAATGATGAGGGCGAGGCGGTCGCGATCCCCTATGCCCGCGCCTATCGTGTCTTCAATGCGGACCAGATCGAAGGCTTGCCGGAAGAATTCTACAACCGTCCCGAGGTGCAGGAAGGTCTTGGCACGCGGCCCTTGCCGGAGGTCGATGCGTTTTTCCAAGCGGTCGGGGCCAATGTCACGCATGGCGGTGCACGGGCGTGCTATATCCCTTCGGAGGATCGGATCCAGATGCCGCCCGTATCCGCGTTCATTTCCGCGCAGCACTACACGGCGACGCTCTGTCACGAGGTCACGCATTGGACAGGGCATCGGTCGCGGCTGGACCGCTTCAAGATGGGAAGCACGAAGGCAGATTATGCCCGCGAGGAGCTGATTGCCTTATCTTGACAGTCTGCACCGCATGCCACCCTGCCGTAGGATGGGTGACAGGCGTCGACGGTAGGCAGTTTTCAGGCTGGCCGCCGCGCTTACCAAAGAGCTGGCGGCGGCCAGCCTGAGAACTGCCGGGCCGAAGCGTGCACCGGGTGGGGGCATGGGGAGGGTTTTGCGCTGGTGTCGATTATTTCTGTTTGCGAGCGTCGCGTGGCCGGGGGTCTCGACGCGCATGTGCCGTTGATCCTGCGCGGTGACGCGCTCTACGACCCCGATCTGGATCGCTTCTTTCTCGACCTGCCGCTATCGGGGATTCGATCGCGGCATTCGCTTCGCGCCCAGGCCTATGATGTGACAGTTTGGCTTCGCTTTCTCGATGCCTGCGGCAAGACCGTATGGGCTGCGACCCGCGACGATGTTGAGGCTTATCATCGTGCGCGCCGGCGCGGCGATGCTGGTCAGCGGATCACGGCGGCAAGCTGGAACAGGGCCGTCGCCAGCCTTGATCGCCTCTATCGCTGGGGCGAGCGGCAAGGGCTGATCGCCGAGGCACCGTTCAACCGTCGTGCCGTGTGGCGACCGGCGCAGGGTGGACGTCGCGGAATGATCGCCGCGCGCAACGACGCCTATGAACGCGTTGCGAAGCGGTCGGATGTCCGGTTCGTCACGATGGACGACTACCGCATCTTCCGCGAGGTCGGTCTGCGCGGCCTCGCGCCTGACGGCAGCGAACGCCCCGGCGCACGTGATCGGAACGGATTGCGCAACGCACTCTTCGCCGATCTGCTCGTCACGACAGGTTTGCGACTGGAAGAGGCCTCAGGTCTGCTCGCCGGTGATCTCGCGGTTATCGTTCCGGACGGCGATGAGAACCGGCAGCTCTGGCTGCGCCTGCCGCCGCCGCTCACCAAGGGCGATCGCGGACGAAGTGTTCTGGTCCCACGCCGGCTGCTTCGTCAGATCGCGGCCTATATCGATGTCGAGCGCGCGGCAGGCGCGGCCAAATTCGTCGCGCGCGATGGTGCGGCGTGCTTTGACCGGCCGATCCATATCACCGACGCCGGTCTCGACCGCATGCGCGATGTCTGCACGCCAGAAGAACGATGCCGTCTGATCCTGTGCAGCGAGAACGGAACGCCGCGCGAGCCCGCGGCGCTATGGCTGACCGAGGTTGGACAGCCCGTTCGACCCAATTCCTGGGAGGTGATCTTCGCCCGCGCCTGCAAGCGCTGTAGAGACTATGGTTTCTCGTTGTCGATCAGCCCGCACCAGCTGCGCCACACCTTCGCGGTCCATATGCTCGCCTTGCTGATCCAGGAGCGTCTGCGCGAAGCCGCATTGCCGGCGGGGCCGATGGAGAGCTACCGGCTGATCCTGGGCGACCCGCTGCAGCAGGTGCAACGCCTGCTCGGCCACGCGAGTCTCGCCACCACCTATATCTATCTCGACCATATTGCGACCCGCGCCGATACGGTGGATTCGGCGGTCGAGGAGTTGCTGGCACTGCTGCCGGGACCGCAGGGCGCATGAGCGGGCGTCCCCGCAAGGGCAGGCCCGTCGCTTTCGTACCCGTCACGCCGGAGCGAGCCAATCCCGATCCGGTGCTCGGCCTCAGGTTCGTCATCGAGGCGCGGCATGGCGGGACCGTCCTGGTCGACATGACCGATCTCGATCCTCGTCCGCTCGCTATCGCCTTTGCCAGCGCGTTGCGCCGGTCGGCCGCGCTCGGCGGCCGGATCGGTGCGGCCAGCGTCATCAAACAGTATGTAAACTCCTATCGCCGTTTCTTCACCTGGCTTTCCGATGAGGCGGGGGAGGTGGACGGGCCCGAAGACGTGCGCGCAGCCCATGTCGACGGTTTCGCATCGGCACTCGAACGCGGGGGAATGGGCGCGATCTACCGGCATGTGACGGTCAGCAAGATCGTCAATACGCTGCGTGCGATAGAGGCGGATCGGCCCGACAGGATCACGCCCGACCTCCATGAGCGGTTGCGCTATACAATGGCGACCTCGGCGGGACGCTCGACCCCGCGTGATGCCTACAGTCCCTTCGTCGCCCGCGCGCTGCGCGACGCGGCCCGTACGGACGTGGAAGCGATATTCCGCCGGATCGGCGCCGAGGATCGGACCGATGAGGGCGATCCGGTCATTGCCGGAGCGCGGGCCGATGTCGAAGCTCTCATCGCGCGCCATGGAGCCGTTCGGACCGAGAGCGTCGAGCTGCGCCGTCTCTATTTCATGCGCTTGCGGCGCGGTTTGCCGATCAGCACGCTGATCGACGACCTGCATCGCCGACATCATCTGCACGTCACCGATCTGCCGCCATTGCTCGTGCTGCTTGCTCTCGATACCGGCCTCGAGCCGGAATGCCTGAAGGCGCTGACGGTCGATTGCCTGGCCAATCCCTCCGCCGGAACCGTTGAACTTCGATACCTGAAGCGACGCGCCGGCGCCGCCGGGCACAAGAGCATGCGCGTGCGCGACGGCGGCCTCGGCACGCCGGGTGGCCTTCTCCGCCGGCTGATCGAGATCACGACCGTCGCCCGTCAGCATCTGCCCACCGATTGTCTCTGGGTTTACCACAACGTCGGCGGTCTCCATGCCGGCATCCGTCATCCGCGCGAACGCCTCGACGCCTGGGTGGCACGGCACCGGATTGTCGATGAGGAGGGCAAGCCGCTCCATCTTCTGCTGTCCCGGCTTCGCAAAACCCACAAGGCGCTGTGGTACACCAAAACCGAGGGGTACATCGCCCGCTTCGCGGTCGGCCACACGCCCGAGGTCGCGGCGCGCCACTACGCCGATCTGCCATCGCTGCGGCCCCTGCACGAGGCCACCGTCGCCGATGCCTTCCGCGACGCTGTCGTCGCCGCGATGCCGACCATCCTCGCGCCAGCAGCCGAGAAGACGCTGCGCGAAGCGCCCGAACAGGCCGGGCCGCTGATGCCGCCGGATGCGGTCGGTTCCATTCTCGATGGGGAGCAGGATCTCTGGCTCGCCGCCTGCGCGGGGTTCCATAGCAGCCCCTTCGCCGAGGCCGGCTCGCCATGCCAGCAGCCGTTCTGGGGATGCCTCCATTGCCCCAACGCCGTCATCACCGCCCGCAAGCTCCCCGCGATCATGGCCTTCCTGTCCTTCGTCGAAGACCAGCGGCAGGGGCTTCCCGGTCCCGACTGGATGGTCAAGTTCGGGCAGGTTCATGCCCGGATCGTCCATCAGATCTTGCCCGCGTTTTCCGATGCCGTTGTCGCCGAAGCGCGGTTACGCGCCGTGGAGGAGCGCCTCTATCTGCCCCCCGAGGCGCGCGCATGACCGCGCCCGCCCTTGCCCGCGCGCATGCGTTCGATGATCGGCCCGTGCTGGCGTGCGCGCCGCTCAAGCCGGGCCATGCCCGCGAGGACCTGTCGCGCGTCGGCGATCCAAGCTGGAATCTGGGTCCCGCCGTCTTCCGTGAGAACGCCCGGCGCTGCCACGTCACCGTGCATTTCGACGTGCTCGAAGATGCCGATGTGCAGGCAATGATGCGCGCCTATCTCTATGCGCGTCTCAATGTCGACCTTCCCGGCCATCGTCCGAAGCTGCCGCCCAGCTGCGTGCGGCAGGCGTTCAACCGGGCGCGGCGCTTCTTCGGCTTCGTCCGCGAACGATTGGGCGCGCTGGACCTTGCCCGCATTGATCCTCCGCTGATCGACGCCTACGCGCGGCATCTCCGAGAGGACCCGGCAAGGCGGCCCGTCATTGTCGGGCAGCTTCTCGAGGTCGTCATCGACTTCTATCTCTACCGCGAGCACCTTCCCGGCGGCGGCTTGTCGTTCGAACCGTGGGACGGGCGGCCACCCGCGCGCGTCGCGGGCTATCGTCATGTTCCCGAGAACCGGACCCCGCGCATCCCCGAGCCGATCATTGCGCCGCTTCTGGCATGGTCGCTGCGCTACATCACGGTATTCGCAGGGGACATTCTCGCCGCCCGGCGTGAGCTTTCCCGGCTCGAAGCGCGCCGCGACCGGCTCTTCGTTGCGGAACAGGGATTGCCGCATGCGGAGCGCCGCCGCCGGCAACGGCAGCGACTGGTGCGCTATTTCCGGTCCCGCGCGCGGCAAGGTCGGGGCGTGCCGGTCTGGGCAAGTCCGCCCAACGGTTCCGCATCCGTCGATCCGGTAAGCGGGGAGCTTCTGCCCGTCGTCAACGTGCAGCTTCTGCATCTTCACGTAGGCGTCGATGCCGCCAGGGAGCCGGCGATGCATCTCGCTCTCGCCGGCGGCGCGTCCGATCTCATCGCCGCCGCCATCGCGGATATCGGGATCGAACCCGGCGGCATGGATACGCCGATCTCGGTCGATGCCGATCTCGACCGGCCATGGCGGCTCCGCTTCGATGCCAAATCCCTCGTCTTGGAAGAGCGCATGCTGCAGGCAGCGGCTTATGTGGTCTGCGCCTATCTGACCGGTATGCGCGATTGCGAGGTGCAGGCGATGCGCCGGGGATGCCTGACGCTTGCGCGCAGCGAGGACGGCACCGTGTCACGACACCGCGTCCGTTCCACCGCCTACAAGGGAAAGGGGGCCCGGGGAGCGCAGGCGGAGTGGGTGACCATCGAGCCCGTCGCCGATGCGATCGGGGTGCTCGAACAGTTGACCCGGCGCGCGGCTGTTGCCCATGGCCTCGATACGCTCTGGCCCGTGCTGTCTGTGACGCGAAGTAGCAAACCGCACGTCTCCGCCGAGATCGTGCGCCAGATCAACGCCTATCGTGACCACCTGAACAGGCTGTTCGGGACGGAAGAGGCGCCCGCCATACCGCCCGGGCCGGACGGCAAGCCCTGGCGGATCACGACCCGCCAGTTTCGTCGCACGATCGCATGGCACATCGCCAACCGTCCCTTCGGAACGGTGGCCGGCATGATCCAGTACAAGCATGCATCCGTCGCCGCGTTCGAAGGCTACGCGGGTAGCAGCGCCTCGGGTTTCCGCGCCGAGGTCGAGGCGCAACGCCGGCTCGGCCAGATCGATGATCTGCTCGAGTATTTCGACAGGCGGCGCGGCGGGGCCGACCTTGGTGGGCCGGCCGGTCCTCGTGTCGCGCGTACCCTCGACGAGACATCCACCGAGCTTGGGCCATTGCCGCCGATGATCGCCGACCGGTCCCGTCTGCGCACCATGCTCGCCAGTCTGGCCCGCACCCTGCATGTCGGACCGCTTGCCGATTGCTTCTTCGATCCGGCAACCGCCCTGTGCCTCAAGCGCGTGACAGATGCCGCGGCAGACCGCCCGCTGACAGCACTTTGTGAACCGACCCGCTGCCCGAACGCCTGCATCGCGGAACATCACAGGCCAGTCTGGGAGCGGAGTGCCGATGAGGCACGCATGTTGCTGCGCGAGAAGCGACTGCCCGGATTGCAGCGGGCCGCGCTCCAGCAGGAGGTTGACCGGATCGAGGGCGTGCTGGCCCGGATCGCGCCTGAGGGCGCGGCGCCGCCCGTTCGGGCGGCGGTAAAGGGAGAGGAAGCTTGGGATCGGGGTGAGTGACGGGATGAGGAGAGCGGGAGAGGCCTGCTCCGCCCGTCCTGGAGACCTGTCATGTCCCGATCTTTCTCATCGGCCGGGCGCGCCGATGTTTATAACCGTATCACCTCCGAGATCATCGCCGCCATCGAGGCCGGCGCCGGCGACTGGCGTGCGCCCTGGTTCCACAACGGGAGCAGCATCGCGCGTCCGACCAACGTTTCATCCGGCAAGCGCTATCGCGGCATAAACACCTTGGCGCTCTGGGCCACGGGCTTTGCCGCCGGATATGACGACGGTCTCTGGGGCACCTACAAGCGATGGCAGGATTCCGGCGCGCAGGTGCGTAAAGGAGAACGCTCCACCACGGTCGTCTTGTGGAGGGAGATCAAGGTTTCCCAGCAGGCCGACGACGAAGACGATGATGACGGGCATCGACGGATGTTCGCCCGCGCATTTTCTGTCTTCAATATTGCTCAGGTGGACGGGTACGAGCGCCCGGCGACCCCTGTGCTGCCCGAAGATGAACGCCTTGCCCATGCGGAAGCGTTCATTACAAACCTGGGCGTCAAGACGGAGTTCGGTGGATCGGAAGCCTATTACCGCCCGTCGTCCGACACCGTGTTTATGCCGCCGTTCACTTCGTTTCGCGATGCCGCGTCATTCTACGGTGTCTGGCTACACGAGAATGGTCACGCCAGTGGCGCAAAGCACAGGCTCGACCGCGACCTTTCCGGTCGCTTTGGTTCGGCCGCCTATGCCGCCGAAGAATGCTGCGTGGAAATTCTCAGCGGGCTCGTCTTGGCAGACCTCGGGATCGCCCACCATCCGCGCCCCGATCATGCCGCCTATATTGCCTCGTGGCTCAAGGTCCTGAAAGACGACCCCAAGGCCATCTTCACAGCCGCCAGCAAGGCGCAGCAGGCGGCCGACTGGATGCATGCGCAGCAGCCCCATGCAGAGGAGGTAGCGGCATGACCAAAACCGTTCTCATTGCCGAAAAATTTCAGAATGGGGCTGGACTGTCAGGATATGTCGCCGAAATTGGCAGCTGCTTCCTTGGGGCGCGCATTGGCGTAGAGCCGACCATCGACGAGGCCGCATCTTACCTCGAGAGCTGGCTCGGGGTGCTGAAAGAGGACAAGCGGGCAATCTTCAAGGCCGCGAGCGCCGCGCAGAAGGCCGCGGACTTTGTTTTGGAAGCCGCCGCCGCCGGTGGGGATTTACGCGCCGCCTGAGCAGATCGGCAAGACTTCGCAAGGGGCCCGCATTTGCGGGCCCCATCTGTTTGAAGTCCATACATATGTATGACTCTATGGACGCCACTACAGGCACGCGGCCTGGCCCCGGGAAAAATTTGCCGCGCCGAGACATCTGTCTCGCCGCGGCGGCCTGTGGCCAAGGTCAGTCGCCCTGCATCAGGGTGCCGCGCATATGTCAGCCGAAATCCGACTGCGTTTTGCGGAGAGGTCGATGCGCAATCCCACACGCTTGTTTTCCATGAATATGCCCGTCGACGTGCATCGCGCCCTGAAGCGCGAGGCCTTCGAGCGGAAAACGACAATGGGCGAGATCGTCCTGGAGGCGCTCAGCCAATGGGGCTTGAGCCAGAAGACTGACGAGGAAGGAGCAGACCGTGAAGACGATCGTCATCGCGAATAACAAGGGCGGCGTCGGCAAGACCACCGTGGCGAGCCAGATTGCCTTTTACCTTGGTCGCGCAGGCTATTCTGTGATCGCCATTGATCTGGACGGGCAACGCAACCTCACCAGCGCCCTGGGCGGCACGCGGGTCGTCGGAAACGCATTGCAGATGCTCGAGGGTGGCGAAGCGCCGAGCTTTTCCGTCGATCCTGGCGAGGTCGTCCTGATCGAAGGAGACCGCGACGTGCCTGTCAGCTCGGACGATGCAGTGCTGCAAAGCACCGTGGCGGCGCTGGACGGGTTAGACGGCGCGGACTTCTGCATCGTGGATACGCCGCCGACATTCTCGGCGCTGGTCTACGGCGCGCTTCTGACAGCGGACTTCATGTTGTCGCCCATTGAGTTGAAGCGGTTCTCGCTGGATGGCGTCGAGGGCGTTCTGAAAGCCTTCGTGCAGGTCCAAGAAATCAACGAAGGCATCCAGTTCCTGGGTCTGCTGCCGTCGCGATTTGACGCCGTGAAGAGGAACGAGCGCGAGACGCTGCTGGCCGTCGCCGAGTCCTATTCCAACCTTCTGGTGCCGCATGCCATCCGGAACCGGGTTGGATATGAAGCGGCAGAGGCGGAAGGGATCCCGGTGTTCGAGGTGCCGACTGCCAGTGGCAAGGAGGCCGCCGCCGAGTTCGGCGCCTTCTTCGACTGGTTCATCGAGGCTATCGAGAAGGAGGCTTGAGCCATGACCGAGAAGAAATTTGGCAGCACGATGCAGACGCTCGACCGTCTCAAGAAGAGCGGCGATCTCGCGGCCCTGACGCGAAAGAACAAACCGGCGCAGGCCGGGCAGCGTGACATCCCGATTGACGGCATCGCGCCGGACCCCGAACAGCCCCGTCGACATTTCGACAAGGACCAGTTGGCGTCGCTGGCAGAGAGCATTCGGACCCAAGGGGTACTGCAGGCGATCACGGTGCAGCCTGCCGACGATGCCGGGAAGCACATGCTGATCATGGGCGAGCGGCGCTTCCAGGCCGCAAAGCTGGCGGGTCTTACCAAAATCCCCGCAGTCGTTCGCGAGATGACCGATGCGCTCCGGATGGCGCAGCTGACCGAGAACGTGCAGCGGGCCGACCTGACGACCTTAGAGGTGGCCGAGGCCGTTGCCGCCATGCGGGCAACGGGCCAGGCACGCAGCGCGATTGCCGAGGCGCTTGGCTGGAACGAAGGGGAGGTGTCGCGCTTCGCTGCCCTGGCCAAGATGCCGGATGCGTTGCGAGATGCAGCCGCCCGGAACGCCCCGATCCGCGCCCTGTCGGATTTGAACACGCTCTGGAAAAAGGACGAAGCCGCCGTTCGGCAGTTTCTCAGTGAGACCGAGGCGGGTGATATTTCCCGTGTCACGGTCGAGCGTCTGCGGGTGGAGATCGAAGGCAAACAGGCCGCGCACGACGTGAGTGCGTCCGCCCCACTTGCACCCGAAGGACCTCAAGCGGAAAGCTCGAAGCAAACCCCCGATGCAAGCCGCGAGACAGCGGAAGCGGCAGGGCAGGGGTGCGAGCCAGATGAAGCGCCTTCGGCCGCTTCTCAGACCGTGCCCCGGCCTCACGTCACCAGCATCTCGCCCGCCCTTCTGGTCCGTCATGCAGGACAGCTTGGCCGGGCCCTGCTCGACCAGCCCGCCGCGAACACCAAGTCTGTCCTCATCCGCTTCGAGGAGGGGGGGCGGCTGGCGGAGGTGCCGCTGGCCGAGGTCGAGCTGGTGGAAGTGTTGCGGGACTGAGGAGGAAGAGTGATGGTCAAGATCGCGCTTTGGAACGCAATGCTGCTGATCCGCCCGCCGATTCAGGTAGTGCTGACGCTGCTGATGGTGCTGCATTTGGTTGCCGCCTTGGCCGGAGCGGTGATGATCTTCACCGGATATGGCGTTGATGCCGTCGATCAGGTCCCGTTCGTGTATCGGATCATCGCGCCGGTTCTTATTGCGGGTGTATTTGTCGTCTTGAGCGCAATGTCGTTCTACCTCGACAGCCTCGTCTTCCGCGTCACGCCGCGCAATCGCCTGCTTTTCCTCTGGGGCTAGTTGTGCAGTCCCGGCATTTGGTGGATCGGCTCGATGATGAATCTTTTGGGCTCTGATGTCCAGATTTTGCAGATGTATTCGTAGGGCGTGAGCCCGTTGAGGGACTTGAGCCTGCGTGCGAAGTTGTAGGTGAGGCGGGACAAGCCGACAGTCCAGTGGACTGTCGGCCCCGCCGCAAGATGAAGTGCGTGAGGTGCGTGCTCAGCTGGTCGTGGCTGTCGTAATGGTACCGTTTGACGGTGGCCTCCTTGATCGTGCGGTTCATCCGCTCGACCTGACCATTCGTCCAGGGATGGTTCGGCTTGGTAAGCCGATGCTCGATCCCATTTGTCTCGCAGATCATGTCGAACCGCATCTGCCTGGATGATGCGGTGTTGCGGTTGCGGGTTTGCTCGGCGAACTGGATGCCGTTGTCCGTCAGGATGGTGTGAATGCGATAGGGAACGGCTTTGAGCAGGTGCTCCAGGAACTCCCACGCTGTCTTGCGGTCCGCCTTGTCCACGAGTTGGGTGACCGCGAACTTGCTAGTTCGGTCAATGCCCACGAAGAGGAAAAGCTTTCCCTCGACCGTCTGGACCTCGGCAATATCGATATGGAAAAAGCCGATTGGGTATCGCTTGAACTTCTGCCGCTTTGGTTTGTCACCCTCGACATCCGGCAGGCGCGAGATCCCATGCCGCTGCAGGCACCGGTGCAGCGCTGACCGGGTCAGGTGCGGGATCGAGGGCTGAAGGGCATAGAGACAGTCATCC
Source organism: Marinibacterium anthonyi (assembly GCA_003217735.2). Taxonomy (GTDB): domain Bacteria; phylum Pseudomonadota; class Alphaproteobacteria; order Rhodobacterales; family Rhodobacteraceae; genus Marinibacterium; species Marinibacterium anthonyi. Next base: position 35,040 of record CP031590.1, read on the forward strand.
AGCGGCAGCAATGTGTGGCGTCGAAACGCGACAATCATAGCTTCCTCTGCCTCAGTCAGAACGGTTGAGCGCGGCTCTCTCGGACCGGTCTTCAAATCTTCGACGGTCGCACGCTTCCGCCATTTCGCGACCGTCTTGGGATTGATGCCCAACTCCAGGCTTAGCTGCGCGAGCGAAGCTTGCGATCGCTGTATTGCAGCTCTGACGGCGTACGTGGTCGTGGCGCTCCCGTGACGAACTTGGCCCATAATGCTTCCTTCCAAGCTTGAGAAAGGATCACACCATCAAACCGTGGGATCAAACACCTAGCCTTCGGAACGCAGGCCTGACGGATCGAAACGCACCGCCTTCGGACGGTGCGTTTTTCGCTGGGACGAGCGTCTGAGATTGCTCTTCGGCGTGGTCCCGGACCACGTTTGGGGCTAGGGTTGAGACTAATGCAGGATAGGCTAAGCGCCAGCAAGTAGCCCACTTTTGAGTTGAAAATGCCCACACAGAAGAAAGCCGCCAAGACGTACCTGCCTCCGGAGCGCCATGCCCAGCTTGAGGCTTTGGCCGCTTCGGAAGGGCAGACCGTGTCGGTCCTTTTGGGGCGTTTGATTGATCTGGCGCTGGATGGAGAAGAGGCACCCGCCCAGCCGCGCCGCCCGCTTTCCCGCTCCCGGCGGGAGGGAAAGGTAACGGTTCGCCTGGCTGCTGATGTGCGGCAGGACCTGGAAGAGGAGGCGCGCTCCCAAGGTGTCACGGCATCGACTTGGGCAGCGGTTCTGCTGTCGGCCCGGATGCGAAACGCACCGCAGATGGTGTCGGGCGAGAGGCGGGGAGTCCGTGCCGCCTACCGCCAGCTTCGCGGCTTGGCCGTCAACGCCAACCAGATTGCCTACGCGCTGAACCGAGGTGTCCTGACGGGTGCCGGTGCCGATCTGACAAAGGCTGAAGTCGCGGGCTTGCGCCAGGACATCGCGAAATTGCGCATAGCGCTGAGCGTGTATGCGGAAGGTCGCTTCCAGTTCCAGTCCGGGGGAGGTGAGCAGCCATGAGCGACTTCAAGTCGGAGTTGGGGTTTCAGGACTGTTGGTCGTCATCTGCCAACAAGGAACTGAACAAACCGGCAGGAGGATCAGTCGGCGGCGGTACTCGAAAACCTAAGGCTGGCGCTAATCAGCCAGATCGTTCCTTTGTCCAGGCGCAGACTATTTCGACGGCAGATAAGGCGCGGCTGGCCCGTGTTGTCAAAGGTGCGCCGGAAGTCATGGTGAAGGTGTCCAAGCCTGCCAAGAACGACAAGTCCGGCAATCCGATCAAGGTCAGTCGAGCATCGGAAGCGGTTAGAGCCTCAGAGCATCTCGCCTACATCAGTCGAAATGGAAAGATTGAGGTCGAGAACGACCGTGGCGAGACCTTTTCGGGACGGCAGCAGGTTGGCGTCATCTATCGCGAATGGATGGAGAAGCACGACGAGGATCGCCGAGAAGGCTCGGCGGCTGACCGGACGAGGATCACGACAAGCATCGTGTTCTCGATGCCCGGAACGGCGGATGCGGAAGCGGTAAAAGACGCGGTCAGGGCTCTGGCAAGGCAGGAGTTCCAAGGGCGGCATGACTACGCGATGGCCCTGCACACGGATACGCATCACCCCCATGTGCACCTGACGCTGCGCACGGTTGGCGAAGACGGTCAGAAGCTGAACTTGCGGAAAGCCGATCTTCAACGCCTGAGAGACACCTTTGCCGAAAAGCTGAGAACACGCGGCATCGAGGCTGAATCCACCCCCCGCCACGCCCGAGGCGTGACGCGCCGTGGAGAGGTCACGCCGGTCTACAAGATCAGGCAGCGGGGCGGTAAGCCCTTGGCAGATGCGCGGAAGATGCGCCAGGTCCGCCGCGACCTTGAAGACAACGGGGGGCGTCTGCCGCAAAAGGCATGGGATGACGCGTTGATCGCACGGCGCAATAGGGTGATGGCAACGTATGACCAAGCTGCGACGATCTTGGCTGGATCAGCAGACCCGAAGGACCGTGATTTGGCGCGGGAAACCAAACAGTTCGCAACGCGACTAACAGAGACAACCACGCAACGCGCTGAGATAGCTCGCTCTCTAGCAGGGCAGGGCGTTGCGCGTCCCATGCCGCATGAACGTGGAAACGCAGTCGAAAGCCCAGAGCGTCAGCAGGATTTGTCGAAGGGGAGCCCTGACAGGGGGGGGCGTCAACGATAGAGGCTGTGGGGTGTGGGAGGGCCCAAAGCCCTCCGAAGGCCTCGCCAATTTTAAAACCTGCCGTTCGGGCGATCTGCGGCGAACAGCGTGTCTGAGCCCGAACTGACCATGACCTGCCGCGGCTTCGCTGCGGGTGCATTCGTCCGCTCCCAGCCCTCGGCGGCTTTACTTGCCTTCGCTACATGGCACCGAATTCCGACACTAAGGTGGGACTGTGGCTATCGGCTGCGCAAGCGATTGAGGCTGAGAGCACCAGAATTGGCGCCGTTTTGGGATTGACCATGCCGTCGTCCGAACCCATTTTTGATGCTGCAATCGAGGGTCTTTATGCGCCTAATCGCCGTCATCTTCCTGACCAGCCTCATGATGCTGGCTGCCTTCCCGCAAATGTCTGCGGCAGGGTCTGCGATGCATGACTGCGCGGCCTGTCCAGAAACGACGATCCATGCAGATCGGCAGGCCCCGGCGAACCAGCACCAAGCTGACGCGCCTTGCGCAGACATGGCGACCTGCGCATCCTAAGCTCTTCTCGATACCAGCTTGCCTCTCCGTGACACTGATCTGCCACGCCTCCGTCATGCGTGGCCTGAGCCTCTTAGTGGCACGACGATCAGTCTGTCTCTGGACCTCCCGCCTCCGCGCGCCTGAGCCAGCTCCAGTTGAATCTGGGTCGATTTCGGTCGACCCATCATCAGAGCGCGCGGCCCGCAAAACCGTGCATGTCAGGATACTCCCATGAACAAAATCACCCTCGCCGGGGCCGCGGTTCTTACCGTGGCGCTTGGTGTCTATGCTTTCACCCGCTTTACCCCTCAAACTGCCTCTGTAGAGGAAGCAGCAGCACCAGCGGAGGGCGCGCCCATGGTTGCCGTTACGCTGCCCGATACGCTGTCGCCCGAGGCGAGCATGGGCAAGCGGGCCTTCGATGTCGTCTGCGCCGATTGCCACGGCGAGAATGCCGCCGGGAAAATCGGGTTTGCTCCGCCGCTGATCCACAAGATCTACGAGCCGTCCCACCATGGCGACATGGCCTTCCAGATGGCGGCTGCGAATGGCGTGCGCGCACATCATTGGAAATTCGGAGACATGCCGCCGCAGCCCGAGGTGACGCGTGCGGACGTGAGTTCGATCATCGCCTATATCCGCGAAGTACAGCGCGCCAATGGGATCAACTGACATGAAGATGACACGACGGCTATTCTGCGCAGGTCTTGCTTCTGCTCCATTCGCACGACCTGCCTTTGCTCAGGAAATACCCCTCCTGACAGCCATGGACACCACGGTCCAGCTTGCCCCTGCCAGCTATCCGGCCACGCCGGTCTGGAGCTATGATGGCACAATCCCCGGCCCCGTGATCCGCGCCGCGCAAGGCAGCCGGTTGGAACGGCGGCTGGTGAATGCGCTAAAGGTTCCGACCTCGATCCATTGGCATGGCATCCGTATCGACAACGCCATGGATGGTGTCGCGGGGCTGACCCAGGACGCGGTGCCGCCCGACGAGAGTTTCGACTATGCCTTCGATCTTCCTGATGCCGGAACCTACTGGTATCACGCCCACACCAATTCGATGGAACAGGTTGCGCGGGGTCTTTCCGGAGCCCTAATCATCGAAGAGGCAACACCGCCGGATGTGGATCGGGACGAGGTTCTAATGATCGACGACTGGTTGCTGGACCCCGATACGGGCCTGTTTATCGATGACTTCGCAGCGCCGATGACGCGCGGCCACGGAGGCCAGATTGGCAACCTCGTGGGTGTGAACGGGAGCTACGATTACAGGCTTTCGGCCCGGCAGAACGAGCGACTGCGGTTGCGACTGATCAACTCGGCCAATGCACAAATCTTCGGCCTGAAGCTGGAGGGGCTTACCGGCTGGACGGTGGCTCTCGACGGCATGCCGCTCGGCGCGCCGGAAGCGGTGACGGACACGCAGGTACTCGCACCGGCACAGCGCATGGACCTGATCGTCGATGTCATGGCCGACGAAGGGGAAACCGCAGGGCTTCTTTTTGCTGCGGCGGATGATACTTGGCGCGCGCTGGCTGAAGTCTCTGTCAAAGGACGTGCCGCGTCGGTGCCTCGCGGTGCGCCTCAGCCCTTGCCACGCAATCCGCGCATGGAGGTCGTAGGCGTCGAAGCCGCACCCGTCCTTGATATGCCGCTGCAGGGCGGTGCGATGCGCGGCCTGGAGAGTGCGACCTTCGACGGGCAAAGACTGGGCTGGCAGGAGCTGGTTCAGCATGGCCAGTTCTGGGCCTTGGCCGGGCAGGTCGGGCTGGGCGAGACGCCCTTTGCCACCCTGTCGCGTGGGGAGACAGCCCGCATCCGCATGTCCAATGACACGATCTTCCCGCACGCGATGCACCTGCATGGGATGCATTTCCGGGTGCGCAAGGAAGACGGAGGCCTTGGGCCGCTGCGTGACACGGTGCTGATCATGCCCAACGAGACGAGGGAAATCGCCTTCGTTGCGGATAATTCGGGAAAGTGGCTGCTGCATTGTCACATGTTGGGGCACGCCGCCTCTGGCATGACGAATTGGATCATCGTGTCATGAGGGGGCTGCTTCTGCTTACAGCAGCGCTTTCCGGCTGGGCCTACCACGTCGGGGCGGACGAAAGCCGGGATGGCGCTGCGCTTTATCAACAGAACTGCGCCTCCTGTCACGGTGTGGAACTTGAGGGGCAGCCGGACTGGCGCAGCCCCGGCCCCGACGGGCGCCTGCCTGCACCGCCCCATGATGCCACCGGCCACACCTGGCATCATGGCGACGACATCCTGTTTCGCATCACGCGGGACGGGACCGCCGCAGTGGTGGGTGGTGGCTACGAAAGTGACATGCCCGGCTTTGGCGACGCGCTGACCAATGCGGAAATTCGAGCGATCCTCGACTACATCAAATCCACCTGGCCCGAGCGCGAACACGCCTATCAACGTGAAAGAACTCAGCAGGAATAGGCCGAGAAAAGTCAACTTTTAGGGAACATCCACCCACTGGAAGGTTGTTATTCCCCTAAACACACTCGGAGGTGACGATGGCCTATTCCCGCTTTTTCCTGATGATTGCCGTATCTACGGTCCTGATGTTCGGGTTGATGTACCTGAACACGTATCTGGTCAGCCATATCTTCTGGTCGGAAACACGCGCCTATATGGCAATCGTCATGGGGGCGATCATGGCCTTCGTCATGCTGTCTTTCATGCTCGGCATGTACAAGAACCGCGCGCTCAACATCGCGATCTTTGCAGGCTCCATCATCGTCTTCGCAGCAGCACTCTGGCTGGTTCGCAGCCAGGTGACGGTGCAAGACCGCGCCTACATGCGGGCGATGATCCCACACCATTCGATCGCCATCATGACGTCCACCCGCGCAGAAATCACCGATCCAAGGGTGCGCACCTTGGCGGATGACATCATTTACGCCCAGGACAAGGAAATCGCCGAAATGCGCTATCTGATCGCCGACACTTCGGCGAATGGAGAGGCAACACCTGCCGGGGATGAACCGGCAGCCGAGTTGAAACCCGCTCAGGACGCCCTGTCCAGCGAGGTTGTTTCCAAGGTCGATCCGGAGTTCCTGACGCAGGCAGATATCGCCCAGGTCTTCCCGGATGGGGCCGCGTGCAGCTTCACCTACACTGAAACGAGCCCGCCCGTGTTCGTGTCCGGAAACGGCACTGCCTTGGTCAAGATCAGCGGTGATCTTGTGCAATTCGATGGCGGGGAAGACAGCTTCGCCGCTGACCCGATCACGATTGATGTGCGCAATACGGAAGATGATGGCCTTCAGGATTTCGTCATCAGCGCGGGCCCTGACTACGAGGCCGGTTTCCGCGGTCAGTACGCCTGCACGAATTGAGGAAGATGATCATGCCAAAAGATACCACGAAAACCGCCGTTCTCTACCGCATGGTCATGCCTGAGCACACATGCCCCTTCGGTCTGAAATCCAAGGACTTGCTTGAGCGCAAAGGCTACGCCGTCGAAGATCATCACCTGAAGACCGAGGACGAGACTGAGGCCTTCAAGCGCGAGCATGACGTCAAGACGACGCCGCAGACCTTCATTGACGGGAAACGGATCGGGGGTCATGACGACCTGCGCATTTTCCTCGGGATCGACCCGCCCAAGGAAGAACAGAGCGACACGACATATCGCCCTGTCATCGCGATCTTTTCTGTCTGTGCCCTGTTGGCGCTTGGGCTGGCGTGGCACCAATATGGGACAATCCTGACTTGGCAGAGCGTCCAGTGGTTCATCTCGCTGTCGATGACGGTGCTTGCGATCCAGAAGCTTCAGGATGTCGAGCAGTTCTCGACCATGTTCCTGAACTATGACCTGCTGGCGAAACGCTGGGTCCCTTACGGCAAGGTCTATCCCTACGGCGAAGCGCTGGCGGGTATCCTGATGACCGCGGGCGTCCTGGCCTGGATCTCCGCACCCGTTGCCCTGTTCATCGGGATCATCGGGGCGGTCAGCGTGTTCAAGGCGGTCTACATCGACAAGCGCGAATTGAAATGTGCCTGCGTCGGCGGGAACTCCAACGTGCCGCTCGGTTTCATTTCCCTGACCGAGAATATGATGATGATCGTGATGGGCCTCTGGATGGGGCGGCTAGTTATTGGGGGCTGACATGCGTTAAAATGGCTAATTGGCCATTTCTAAAATGCAACTTCAAGGTCAAGTGGTCCCCAGGTAAAAGCCCCGAATTGAGGCCTGTCAAACGAGCACCGATGTGCGAACTTGTCAGATCAAGTGTCTCATCTTGCAAGATTGGCAAGCCATTTTCGATAATGCTTTGGCCAAAGGCATCCTTGTAGATCAATTCGCCACCAGAAGAAGCATCAGAGGAGATACCTTGAAGGTATACGTCTTGGTAAGAAAAGTTATCAATTACAAAATTTACTGTCGCATTCTTCCCTCGTTGGCCTTGAGTAACATGTACGTTTTCGATTGTGACGCCATAAAGCGCTTCTGCAAAAGTTGGTAGTCCGTCGGCGAGTGCCATTTGAGCAAGAAGTCCGGCCCCACCCACAAGCGCAACTAAAGTCCTCGATCGAGCCTTGCTCATTGTGGCTACTCCTTTCCAAAAGCATGTCGTTGCGTCGAAGCTGATCCAAAGGGCAAGTTTACCCAACATGTTCTGGCGCTACAGTTGAGGTGAAGGTTGCAGTGACAATCAGGATTAAGACGAAAGCAACCGCTTCCAATCGGATCGAAGACTGCAATGGATTGCCATCCCCGGTTTCTTCGAGAGCGGGGGTCAATCGCAGCTTGTTCAGCCCTGCAAGCCCAAGAAGCAGAGCCACCACCGCCAGTTTCAGCATCAGGAATTGCCCCCAGGGTTGGGTCAGGACCGCGACTGGATTGCCCGCAAGGATCACCAAGATTACCACACCTGCAGCGACCAGCAGCCCGACCACGACCAGCGCCGCCTGTCCGAACCGTTTGACAGTGCGCGCCGCTGCCTCGTTGCCGCGCCCTGCCATGTCATAGAGCGGATAGAATCCTCCGATCCAGAAGCTGGCGGCAAGGATGTGGATGAAGAAAAGCGTCGAAAGCGCCAGCCTCGGGTCGCCGGTCGCGTGACCGCGCAGGGCGAAACTGACAGCCACAAGAACAACACCAAAGACCGCCACAGGGCGTGTCCAACTGCGATGGAACACGATGGTCGCGATGGCCAGAAGACCGAGGATGTCGGCCTCAACCGACAACCCAAGAGGACTGGATAGGGCAATCTGGAGCATCATCGGATCAAGCGCGCCACCGAAGCCCCCGTAGAAGAAGGCCGCCCGCAGCGGGATGTTGAGTGCGCTGAACACGATGCCAACTATGGCCGACCATGCTGCAAGCCGCCTGAGGCGACGGCTTGCAGCGGCATCCAGCTCCGTGAGGAGCCAGAGATTTATCACGGAGCCCGCCGCAAGCAGGACACTGACATACATCCCCGCCTTGACGAGGATCGAGGCGATCTGCACCGGTTCCAGTGCGGCAAGAACTCCGCCCATGATTTACTTCCCGACTTTGAACGCAAAGCTACCGTTCATCGGGTGACCGTCCGGCGACATGCCACGCCAGTCGACCTTGTAATTGCCTGGTGCCAGCTTCGGCAGCTTGCCTTCCCAGGTCTTCACGGCCTGGTTCGCGGCCGGACCGTTGATCTTATAGGTTTTACCGTCCGGCGCTTTCATCGTGACGGTGGTGATCTGCATGGGATCGGTGAACATCAGGTGCATGACCTTGGTGTCCGCGCCGACCGTCTGGCCATTGCTCGGCATCGTCATCATGTCCTTGCCATGTGCCAATGCAGCGCCTGCGTTCAGGGCAAGGCCAACCGACAGAGCGGCGGAGGTCAGGATAGTGCGGAGTTTCATTTGGGTGATCCTTTGATTGGTTCAGGTTGAAAAAGTTGCCCCCCTGCGGCTCCGCAGCGCTTTGCAGAAGCAGATACCGAGAGGGGCGCAGGAAAATCAGAACATGAAGTTGATGCCGACCACGCCGGTCAGTTCGTCGACCTCATGACCGTGATCGCGCAGGATGCCGGCTGTTCCGCCAAAGGCGCGTTCGTAGTTCACGCCGATATAAGGAGAGACGCTGCGACCGATCAGGTCGTAGCTCAGACGCAGCCCCAGCTCGACAGAGCCACCGCCTGCCGCTATTTCGCGCTCTGGGTCATCCGTCAGCGGAAGGCTGACCTCGATCGAGGGCGTCAGGATCAGCCGGTTCGTCAGCAAACCTTCATATTCCACTTCCGTCCCGATGTAAGGATACTCGGAGACATAGAGCGCCGCTTCGACTTCGAACCACTGCGGCGCAAGGCCGGTCACGCCGAAAGCGCCATAGTAGCGCTCGGGTGCGCCATCCGGCGTCGAGGCTGCGACCCCGATAAAGCCATCGAAGAAGTCGGTGATCGGCTTCTGGAGACGGATCTGGTTGTCCATCTCTTCGAAATCACCGCCTTCGATCTTCGCGCCTTCGCTTTTCCAAACGAGGCGCAGATCGTCGTTGCCAACCCAGGCGTCGAATTCCCAGGCGAAGGCGTTTTCTTCATCACCCATCCGATATTCGAGCTTGTCGGTCCGCAATCCCCAGACGGTCGGGGAAACGCCCACCTCAGCCATCGCCGCAGGTGCGAAAGCCAGCCCAAGCGGAAGCCCTAGAATTGTTCCAAGCAGTAGTTTTTTCATGTGATTGGTTTCCTTGGAATACGCGTCCATCAGGACGGCCCGCCTTCGACGATGACCTTGCGGAACATGCCGCCGGCCATGTGATAGGAGAGGTGGCAATGGAAGGCCCACTGGCCGGGGGCATCGACTTCGGTCTCGGTGTAAAGCGTCGTCCCCGGCGCCACGCTGACCGTGTGCTTCACAGGGTCGTAGGCCCCTTTGCCGGTGTCGATGATCGTCCACATGCCATGCAGGTGCATCGGGTGCGCCATCATGGTTTCGTTGACGAACTTGAAGCGGACGCGCTCCCCGTATTTCAGACGGATCGGGTCGGCATCCTCGTATTTCACGCCGTCGATGGACCAGATGTAACGTTCCATGTTGCCGGTGAGGCGGATCTCGATCTCGCGGGTGGCGGGGCGATCACGGTAGAGCGGTTTGCGCGCCGTGAGGTCTTCGTAGCCAAGGAACTTGCCGCCATTTGCCGCCGTCGGGATCAGCCCGCTGCCCGGTGCATAGAAGGTAGCGCCCGGCGCGCCTTCAGAAGGAACGACGGGCATGCCAGCGGACATGTCCATACCGCCCATATCCATCCCGGAATGGTCCATGCCGGACATGTCGAAGCCGCTCATGTCCATGCCCGAGTGGTCCATCCCCGACATGTCCATGCCGCCCATGTCCATCCCGGAATGGTCCATGCCGGACATCATGCCGCCCATGTCTGCCATGGTCAGAAGAGGCTGAGGCCGCATCTTATAGTAGGGGCCGACCATGCCTTCAGACGGTGCCAGCGTGCCCCGCACCATCGCGGTGCGGCCCGCACTTTCGCCGATGATCGAATAGGCCTTGGCCTCGCGCGGCTGGACGATCACGTCATAGGTTTCCGCCACGGCGATGCGCAGTTCATCCACCGCGACCGGCTTTACATCGTTGCCATCTGCCTGCACCACGGTCATCTTCAGACCCGGCACGCGCACGTCGAAATAGGTCGTCGCCGAGGAGTTGATCAGGCGCAGGCGCACCTTTTCGCCGGGCTTGAAGATGCCGGTCCAGTTTTGCTGGGTGCTGGCGCCGTTGATCAGTGGCGTGAAGCCCTGAACATCCTCGATGTCCGTGGGCATCATGCGCATGGCACCCCACATCTTCCGATCCTGAAGGGCAGCTTTCAAACCCTCGGCGCCCGCGTCCTCGATCAGGTCCTGCGCCGTGCGTTGCGCGCGGTTATAGTAGTCCGCCGAGGCTTTCAGGTTGCGGAAAATCCGCGATCCGCTGTGCGGATGCTTGTCCGTCAGCTGCACCACGTAGTCGCGGTCCGTGGGCACCGCCTCGCCGCCTTTCGGGGAGATCACGATGGCGCCATAGGCCCCGTCAGGCTCCTGGAAGCCCGAATGGCTGTGGAACCAGTAGGTGCCTGCCTGTTCGATCGGAAAGCGGTAGGTGAAGGTTTCGCCCGCCTTGATGCCGTTGAAGCTGATACCTGGCACGCCGTCCTGCTGGAACGGCAGGATCAGGCCATGCCAATGGATGGACGTGCTTTCGCGCAGATTGTTCTTCACGCGGATGACGACGTCTTCGCCTTCCTCGAAATGCAGGATGGTCGGGGTCTGGCTACCGTTGTAGCCGATCCCGTTCTTCTTGAAGGTTCCTGTGTCGATCCGGACCTTGTCGACGGTGATGTCATAGGTGCCAGCTTGCGCAGGCAGTCCGAGGGCAAGCCCCAGCACTACGGCGAGAGGCCGCAGGAAATTCGTGTGTTTCATGTGTTTTCCGTGAACGCGGACCAAAAAATGGCCCAGCAAAGAGGAGGTCACTGCTAAGCAGTGATGGGGGGAGAAGGATCAGATGGACCAGAGGTTCGAACCTGAAAAAGGCCGTAAATGATCAAATTGCCGGACGTGGCCGCTCAGGCAACGCCGCAATCAACGCCGTACAGGCGCGCTCAGGCCAGAGGAGGCCGGAGGAATGAGAGAAGGACGGATTGCAGAGCCACGCTCGGTTCGGCCGGATTCAGGTCCGCGATCCGAAAGTCCTTGTGCAGGGCGACAGCTGACGCAATTCCAGACTGATCTGTGCAAGCAACGCTGCCGCAATGAAGCAGCCCCATTGGCTTGGGTTGTTGCTCGGTCTCGAAGGCGACGTCGACCACTTGATCTTGGAAGATGGGTATCTCTTCACAATGCGCATGTTGAGCCACAGGCTCTGCACTATGTTCGGCCATCGGCATCACATGCGCGAATGCACTCGTAACAACGAGCTGCAATGCAACAAGAATGATGAAGAACCTACCGAGCACACAGTTTCCTTTCGTCCACCGACGATAAACACTTCTCGGCGGTCAGTCGTCAAGTCTGAATAAGCCCTCCAGTTGCTGGAAGATCACGACTTCGTGAGGTTGACATGACGCGCTATCTAGAGCGGCTCCCCTTGGTTTGATCCAACATCTGGCGCTCAGGAACAGGTCTTGTCTCCTTGGCGGTCGCTCCGTGGACTTGGGCTTCCTGTTCTTTGGTCACGTTAGCGAGTTTGTGGACTGGGATCTGTCTTCCGGCTTTCATCCCTTGGGATAGCAGCTTGGCTGCATGGTCGCGTGCAGTCTCGCGATCTTTTTCAGAAACACCTTCAGCCCGGAGCCGAGCGTCCATGTGGGCGAGGACGCTGGCCGGGCCTTTGGCGGCATGGTCCCCAGGTTCGTATCGCTTGATGCGGTCTTCAAGACGATCTGATTTGGTGTCCTGCTCACGCTGTTTGTCGGCCATCGGCGTCTCCTCGGTGGTTGTCTTCGCCGCAGATTTCCCCTGTGACGCGCGTTGCGGCTGTGCTTCGCGCTCGATGCCCTTGGCGTCCCAAAGGCGACGGTGTCCTTGGCGTTCGACTTCCTCGCTGGTCTTCTGGTCCTTGACTTTGTAGGTCACCGGCTCGACGCCGGGAGAGAAGAAGGTCGCGCGGTCGCCGACTTTCAGGTCATGCTTTTCGAGCGCGGCGGGGAGGGTGACGCTCCAGATGTGCTCCTCCTTGCCCGCCTTATTGGTGAGCGCGACGAAGGGCACGGGATCAGCCCCTTCGCGGTTGCGATAGGGGGCGGTGCCGATGTCAGTGATCTTGCCGGAGATGCCGCTAGAATAGCTTTGGCGCGGCGCGACCTGCTGGTCTTCGCGGTCGGGCCCATTGGCATTGGCGGGTTGGGAGGCACGGTCCGTCCGCTCGATGGCACGTTCTCCGATCATCTGGGACCGGCGGTTGGCTTCCTCCTGATCTTTCTCCGTGGGGCGGTAGCCCTGGACCTTCAGTCCCTGGGCGGTGCCTTCAACCCACATCTCGCGCCGGAACTCCTCCGGCCCTTTCGCCTTCAAACTCTGCCAGCCGCGATGCGAAGCCAGCTCGATCATGTCCATTGCGGTCCCGCGATCCGCGTTGCGGGTGGTGAGCTGGTCGCCCTTGTCGATGATCGCAGGCCGGGCGTCATCATAGGATCGGTAGAGGTCCTGCTGACCCTTCGCCTTCGTGACGAGAAACCTGTCGTGATAGCTGACCGGCAGGTCAAAGCGATCCTGATCCGGTTTGGCCTTTTGTTTCTCGCTTGGCGAGATCGAGCCCTTGTCTTTGGGCCGCTTTTCCGGGCTGGCCTTCTCCGCGATCCGATCATGATAGCCGGTCCAGAAGTCCATGTTGGTCTGCGTCATGCGGGAAGGGGCCGCGCCATCGCGGTTCAGGTCCGTGAGATCCTTGCGGACGCTGTCGTGCGTGGGAACGGATTTCTGGATGTCCGTCCCGATGGTGACCGTGCGGGCGATGGTGCGCGCGCCTTTGTCCGTCGCCTCGATCACGCGCGGGTGCTGGCTGGCGTCGGCATCCGCGAAGGAACGCCCTGCGGCGGCGGCCGAGGTGAAGCGCTCTTCCTTGTCATTGTGCGCGTAGGAGAGCGTGAAGCTTGTGCTCTTGTCCGTCTCAGACACTCCGTTTCCTTTCGGCTTTCGCGGGGACGACGTCACAACCGAGGGCGGCGAGGATGTCCGCCGCACCCTTGCGTGTTCCGATCTGTCCGGCCTTGTTCAGCGCCTTGATTTTCGCCTGTGCCCTCCGCCCGCTCAGGGCCAGTCGGTCGAAGGAGATGCCTTCGGGGTTGGCGATCTCCTCGTCGGTCATCGGCACTTCGGCAGGTTCGCCATTGGCGACATTCGCGGCCTGCACGGCTTTCAGACCGGCCAGCTTGTCGAAGTTGGTCTGAAGGGTGGAGACGCTCTCGCGCAGCATCGCGTTCTCGTTTTTCAGGGAGGCCACGGCCTCGGCCAAGGCGTGGCGGTCGATCTTGGGGACCACGGGCGGTGGCACCTTGGAGCGTTCAAGCAGTGCCGCTTCGGCATAGAACCTGATCTTCTTCGCCCGGATCGGTGGGTGTCCGGCGACGAAGACCAGCGCCTCGCTCTGGTCCATTTGCAGGAGTTCCTGCGGCAGCATGAGGGAGCGTTTCTGCTCGCTGTGGCTGACGGTCGTGCCCTTGCGGTTGGCGAGGTACTTGGACTTGGACTCGCTGCGGGCTTCCACGCCATGCGTGCCGAGCCGTTCCGAGAGGTTGCGCGCCTCTTTCACGCCCTTCGGGGTGAAGACGATGCTGACGCCGGAGTTATCCATATAGGCATCGGCGCCGTCCTGGCCGTAGATGTCGGCCAGCTGGGCCGGGGTCTGGACGATGGTCAGGACCTTCATCCCGTAGCCCGCGAAATAGCCGATGCCGCGCTTGAAGGCCGGAAGCTCCCCGACCGAGGCGAACTCGTCCATGCAGAGCAGGACCTTGTGTTTCAGCGCCGGATTGTGCTCGGGCAGTTCCTGCATGTTGGCGTCGACGCAGGACTGAAAAAAGAGGTTCATCAGCGGTCCGAGGCGACCGAGATTGTTGGGCGTGATGCCGACATAGATGGTCATCTGCTTGCGGCGCAGATCGGCAAAGGCAAAATCCGAGGCAGCCGTCGCGCGGTCGAGCATCGGGTTGGCAAAGAGGCCGAGATTGGCGGTGATCGTGGATTTCACGCTCTCGAAGGTGTTTTCGCTCTTTGACAGGAAGTCGTTGAGCGTCGAGACGGTCTGAAGTGACAGCGGACGCCCGGAGGCCTTCCTGTAATCGATCCGCTTCTGGAAGGTCTGGACGAAGTCCGGGGTCAGCGTGAGCTGGCGGTAGATTTCCCCCAGGGTGAAGGGCCGTTCCGGCGTCTCGGCCAGATAGCCGCCGACGCCGACAAAGGCCGTCTGTGCCGCCCGGTCGAAGAACGGGTCTTTCGAGGCCACAGGGATGAATAGGTCGGCCAGTCGCTGAAGATCCTCGATCTGGTAATCAGTGCCGCGCCGGACCGTCGTGAGCGGGTTCCAGCGATGTGTGCGACCGTCCGGATCGAGGGGATCGAACAGGAAGACCTCCTGGCCCCCCGCTTTGCGGAAGCCTGCGGTCAGCGTCCAGTTTTCCTTCTTGATGTCCAGGACCACGGCGGAGTCCGGCCAATTGAGGAGGTTCGGGATCACCACGCCGACGCCCTTGCCGGAGCGGGTCGGGGCATAGAGCAGAACATGTTCGTCGCCGCCATACATCAGCAGGTTCCTGGGGGTCAGATGCCCGGCCTTCTGGATCGTGACTGCGCCGCCTTGCTCGACTGATCGGCCCCATTTATCGACCCGCTTGCCATAGTGGCGGGAAGGTAGGGAGCCGGTGAAACCCGCGATCAGACCTGCCTTCGACCTCATGCCCGCCTGACGGATGTCGCGGGCGTGAGCAAACTCGGCGCGGCCGTGCACGTCCGGTTTCGGCTGCGCTTTCAGGATTGCGGCGGCGATCACAATGGTCGGCAGCAGCCCGGCATAGCCCGAGAGCTTGATCCATTTAACCGTCTCGGGATCGGTGTATCCGGCCAGCGCTGCCTGGGGCCAAAGCAACAGGTCGCGGGGCAGGTGGAGCGGAACCTTCAGCCCCCATTGCATGACATAGGCGGCGGTGACGAGCCCGCCGGCCACGGCGAAGACGACCGCGGCAGAGATCGCGGCAGCCCGCGCGGGTGTGCCTAGGCGATGCCAGTTCTGGACGATCATGCGGCACCCCCGAGTTTTCTGCGGGGATCGAAATAGACCTCGCTGACCCTGCGCCCGGCGGCGGCCTTCTTTATCTGCACGACCACGTCGACCATCTGGTAAAGCATGCCCTTGATCTCGTCGCGCTTGAGGTCGCGCCCGGCCTCGCTCTCCTTCACCAGCAGGGCCAGCTGTTCGAATGCGAGCGTGGCGGAGTCGGCGTGTATGGTGGTGATCGACCCGCCATGCCCGGTGTTGACGTTGCGCAGGTAGTAGAAGGCCGAGGCGTCGCGAAGCTCCTGCAGGAAGATGCGGTCGGGCCGCATCCGGAGCGCGCTTTCCAGCAGGTCTCGGGCCGTGACATTGGCCTCGCCCTGACCGCCCTTGGAATAGATCATCCGCACCACGTTGGGCTGCGGAAGTTCCAGCTCGACGGTATCCTCGATGGTGATCAGCCGTTCATCGGTCGGGATCAGCGGGATTAGCGCCTTCGAGAAGGTCGTCTTGCCCGAGCCGGTGGAGCCGGAGACCAGGATGTTCTTCTTTGCAAGAACGGCTGCGTTCAGGAAGGCTTTCCAGTCGCCATTACGGTGATGGCCGAGGAGGGTTTCATCCTCGCCAGACAAGGCAGAGGGGGCGTTGGTGACGCCTTCGAACATGCCCTGACCCAGAAGCTCGTCGAGCGTGAAGGTCCGCTGCGCCGGTTTGCGGATGGTGATGCTGACCGTGCCCGCCGGTACGGCAGGCGGCAGCACGATCTGGATGCGCTCGCCCTGTGGTAGGGAGCCAGACAGTAGCGGCGTCGTCTCGTTGACCTTCTGTCGGGAGAAGGTGCCCACGGTTGCGACGAGGCCGGTCAGGAAGGCGTAGGTCAGCTCGGGCAGGTCGACCCGTTCCCATGTCCCTTGGGCATATTCGACGAAGACCTCGCCGGGGCGGTTTATGCAGATTTCCAGAATGTCGTGGCGCTCAAAGAAGGGCGATAGCGGGGCCATGTGAGAGGCCAGTGCCGAGGGCACGGGCCTTTCTTGCGGCAGGATGGGCCTCTCCATCATTTCAGCCGGTAGACGCCGGAGAAATCGAGATCGCGGGCCACCATGACCGAGACCTCTTCGCCCTGGTTCTTCCGCAGGATCACGGGCACGTCGATGGTGTTTTCCAGCTCCGTCTGGGCGAGGCTGCGCGCCGCCGCGCGGGAGTTCTCATAGGAGTCATCGTCGCCGGAGGTGGTGGCGACGATCAGGGCATCGTCGATGATCGACAGCATCATCGTGCCGCCGAAGCGGGTCCAGAACTGGGTGTCGATGTCGCCATCAAAGCCGGTACGACCAAGGGCATCGGCACCGGGCGAGCCCAGGTTCACGATCACGCTGTTCGGTGTTTCGGCACGGGTCCAGATGACGAAGAGGCGCTTGCGGCCGCGCTGCATCCCGCCCTTGTACTCGCCGACGATACGGGTGCCGCGATCCAGAAGGATCACCGCGCCCGTGGTCGAGTAAACATCGTCGGTCACGGTGCAGCGGACCATGCCGGGGGCCGTGGAATCCATTGCCGTGTCGAGCGAGCAAGGGATCGTGGTGCCCTGGGTCACCGTTAGGTTCGGATGAGTAAGGACGGTGGCCTTTTCCGATTGCCGGTCGCTGGTGACCAGTTCGGCCGCCAGCCCGGTCAGCTTGCCGCCCGCGCCCTCGGCCGAGCCGCCAAAGAGATTGGCCCCGGCTTCGGTGCCCGCTGGGGCCGCCGATCCGGCAAGTCCCGTCAGATTGCCCTGATAGGCCATGACCGGCGCGCGTTTTGAGGACTCGTAAAGCTGTTCGGCCTCGCTCGGTTCCGCCGGAGTCAGTTGTTCTTCCCGGCGCACGCGCTCGATCGGGCCGACCGGCGCTTCGGGTTCGGGTTTCGTCTCCTCTGGTTGGGCCTGCTGCTCCTGCTGTCGGGGCAGTTCCGCAGGCTCGAAGTTCTGCCCGGGCCGGATCGTGGTCTGCTGGCGCTCGGTTTCTTCGGGCTGCGCAGGCTCTTCGTCGGAGGGCCATTGGAGGAAGGCCATCGTGCCGAGGAAGACGAGGCCAGCGGCCACGAGGAATTTCTTGTTCTTCTCGTTCAGCCCGGCGGATTTCGCGCTGGTGATCGAGGAGATGCCGCGCTCGCCCTCGATGCCGCTTTCCGTTGCGTCGGGTGCACCGTCCTGCGGCGCTTGCTCTTCAGTCGTCATGATCACTGTCCGATGATTTCGCGCTGCACGGAGCGGCTGATGGTGCCGGTGCCGGTGTAGCCACCAGACGAAGATCCCAGCCCCATGTTGTAGATTGCGGTGACTTGGTTCCCGAGGCGCAGGCGCATTTCGGGGGTCACGTCATGCACGATGATCTGGTTCTTGCGGACTGTGGTGTTCGCCATGCGCTCGGTGCCGGAGCTGTCCACGACAAAGACCGAGGGCATCCGGTTCATCCGCGAGAAGGTCAGAACCGTCATTTCCCCGTTGTCGTAGGCTTGCGACGGCTGAAGGTCATGAGACCCCGCGACCAGATAGCGCCAGTTCTTCGAGCCGGAGGTTGCCACGGATTCCGCCAGCCTTGCCTTGGCAGCCTCCTCCTGCGCCCGTGCTTTCTGGTCAGCAGCTTCTGCACGGCGGCGGTTGGCCTCGTCGGTCGGGTAGGCAAACCTGATCTGGAAATAGACATCTTTGGAGTTGTTGGTGATCGCGCCGTCCCGGACGATCAGCTCGAAGGAATAGGTCCGGGTGGTGCCGTCCTCGCGCATGGTCGCGATCTGGAGGTTGGTCGGCGGGTTGGCCTCGCGCGGCTTGAGATAGAGGATGTTGCCGCGCGGGACGATCTCCCAGGCGACGGTGTCGCCGCTGCCCACGTCGATGATTTCTTCGGTCTGAGCGAAGACGACCTGCACGGAGGTCCGCAAGGTGCCGACGACACGGACCACGTCCCATTCATTGTAGCTGACGGACCGAACGCGGCTGTCGGAGCGCGACGGGTTCGGGATGTCGAGCGCCAGGGCAGGCGCGGCGGCGCTGAGCGCCAGACAGGTGATGAGGGCTGTACGCAGGATCATTCCGTCACCTCCGGGTCGGCCCGATAGGTGCTGACGATGAAGCCCAAGGGGTTGATCGTGCGATCCTCGGTGCTGATCTCCGCATCGGCGTCGAAGTCGAAGCCGATGGTCGAAACCCAAAGGCTTTGCGTCGTCAGGTTTTCGCGTTCGTTGGTCTCGGTCTTGTAGAACCGGACCTGGGCCAGCCCGTCATTCAGGAAGGAGATCGAGCGGATCTTGATCTCGGCCTTGGTGTCGGTGCCATAGGCGTATTGCGGGCTCTTGGGGTTGGAGCCGTTGTAATAGGTCGAGAAGCGTGCCTGTTCCTCGGGCGAGGACATCAGCGTCACCTCGTGGAAGATCGCTTCCCGTTCGGCATAGGTGTAGCCCTCGCGTTCACGGACGTAGCGGGCGAGGAAATAGCGGGTGACGGCCTCGTCATAGGTGGTGTCGCCGTCGCTCAGCCGGGTCATGACCTCGGGCACACCGCTGGCCTGATCGACCCGGATGACGAAGGGCACCACTTCCTTGAGCGGGGCCATGAAGCCAACAGCGGCCACGCTGGTCAGTGCCATGACGCTGGCGGCCCCGGCGATGATCCAGGCTGTCCGCTTGGAGCGTTCGGCGGCGAGGCGGCTGTCATAATCGAAGCTGCGGGCCTCCTTCAGATAGGCGGCAAGGTCCTTGTCCTGCGATACCGTCATGCGTCTTCCCCCTCCCGCGTGTCCGCGATCCGGGGCGTGACGCCAATTTCCTTCTGCTTTTCGAGGACAGCGGCCTGATAGTCCCACTTGGTCGGGTTCAGAGGCCGGACGACCGAGCCTTTCACATCCGGCAGCGGCGTCGTCGTGGCGCAGGCCGAAATGCTGAGGGCGGCCATCAGGAGGACAAGTTTCTTCATCGCGTAACCTTGGAGTCTAATCGTGGAAGAGGTGGATTTGTCCGCCTCAGCTCTGTCGTGTCGCGGAGCCACTGGCGGGGGGCGTGCTGCCTCCCTGCCGGGGTGCCGCATTTCCCAGAAGCTTCCGCTCCACGAAGCGCTGCGCGGCACCGGTTGAGGCACCGGCCCCGGCGCTCAGCGCCGCCGCGATGGAGGGAAGCAGGAAGAAGAAGATCGTGCCGCAGGCCATTGCGACGAGGAATGCAGAGACGGCCGCTGCGCCGTCCTCGATGCTGAAGCTCGAATAGACGTCGCCGATGAAAGAGGTCACCACCAGCATAAGAACGATGACCAGGAGCTTCAGCAGGGCGAAATTCAGGGCCTGACCCAGCCAGGCGAAAAACCAGCCGCGCGTGACATCGAAGAGGGCGAAGGCGACGAAGAGCGGGCCGATCGCCGCCATGAGCGCCAGACCAAAATGGACCAGAAGGCTGATCACGAAGGCGATCGCGGCAAAGGGTACGGCGGCGATTATCACGACGATCGACAGGACATAGCCATAGATCGAGCCCGCGATGCCCGAGCCGTACTGATCCTGCACTTCGGCGCTGATCCGGCCCGCCATCGCCATGACGGGATCGGAGGGTAGGTCGGTCGAGCCGCCGGTCAGCGTTTCCACGAAATCAGGGATGCCGTTGAGGATCGTGTCCCCGACCCAGGACGAGTAATCGCCGACGCTGGATACGAGGGTCCAGATGATGGCCAGTTTCACGCCGCGCAGGGTGAAATCCATCAGTGGTTCGTGGATGGAGCCACGGATGATCGCCCAGCCATAAAGAAATAGGTAGATCGTCAGGGCCGCCGTCAGCGGTGCAGTCAGCTCAGAAGAGATGGTGCTGCTGATGTCGTTCATCTTGTCGGTGAGACTGTCAGCAAAATTGTCGTAGAGCGTTTGCAGCATGGGACGGCCCTTTCCGGGTGGCGGCGATGATCAGTTGAAGGACGGGTCTCCGAAGAGACGGTCCGAACCTTCACGGTCCTTCTGCGTCTGGGTTTTCTGAGCGGCCTTGCGGGCGTTCACGCAGTTGGCGTCATCCATCGCGCGGTCGGATAGCTCGCAGGTTTCCAGCATCGCGGCCCGCTCGGCGGGATTGGCGGTGAAGTAGTCGACCGTATGGTTCTCGGCCTCTTCCTTGCAGCCTGCGAGAAACGCTGAAGCCGCAAGGGTGATGATCAGGGGAAGGGGCAGGTGCATGGTGTCTCCTCAGAAGCTGTCGTCGCCGTAGATGCTGGTGAAGGCCGCGCTTTCCTTGGCGCGGCGCTGTGCGGCGACTTCGGTCTGGCGCTGCTCTTCGACCTGTCGCTGGGCCTGCTGGAGCATGGCGAGACCCTGAATGCGGTTGGTGTCGTTCTGAAGCATGGCCTGTTCCACCGCGATCCGGGCGTTCAGGGCGTCCACCTCCTTCTGGGTGGAAACGGTGCCGATCTTGCTGCGCAGTTGTTCAAGCCCCGCCAGCCGGTCATCGGACAGCGACACGATCCGGTCCCCGACAGCGGTGTCGCGGGCCGACTGGTTGCGGATGCGGTCCAGTTCGCTCTGGTAGAAATCGTCGGCGTCGATATTGGCCCCATCCAGCGCGGAGAAGTCGGCCGCGTCCTGCGCCTTGCCAGCCAGATCACCCAGGTCATCGAGATCAATGTCGAAGTCGCTGGCAATCTGCATGGCATCCGCCCCGAAAAGTTCGCGGACATCAGGCGAGTTCAGGGCGCTGACGATGGAGTCCATGTCTGTCAGGCCATTGATCGAGGCATAGAGCGCCTTGGCCTGTTCCAGCTCTTCGACCATCTGGGCGATTTCCTTGACGAACTCGGCCTTGGCGTTGGCGATGGCCGCCGTGTCGACCACGGGAACGCCTTGGGCATGAGCCGTGGTAGAGAGGGACAGCGCCAGCGCAGCGGCTGACATGAGAAGCCTTGTCATCGGAGGTCCTTCCTTTTCTGGAACAGGCGGGGGAGCCAGTCTTTCGGGGCAGGGTGGTCCTGCATCAGCGCGTGCATGATGGCGTTGGTGGCGGTGCGGCCCGACAGGACGGTCAGCACGTCATCAAGGCCCGACAGATCGAGGTCGCAGACCACCGAGTTCTGCGCCTGCTTGATCAGGAAATGGCCGAGGGGCAGCTCGTCGCGCACGATCTGGAACTCGCGCTCGGACAGGCCAAACTCGTCGACCAAGTCCTTGCGGCTGGCGCGGTCGGAGCCGAAGAAAATCTGGCTGGCACATTGCTCGATGATCGTGCGGGCAATCGGGCTATTCACCACGTCGGAGGCCGACTGCGTTCCGGCCACGATGATGCCGTTCTGCTTGCGGATGACCTTCAGCTTGTTCTTCACGAAGTCCGAGAAGTAGGGGTCGGACAGGGCCTTCCAGAATTCGTCGATGAAGATCGCGATGCGCTGGCCGGTGATCAGGTTTTCGACCCGACGCATGAGATACATCATGATCGGGTTGCGGATTTCCGGATCGTCGAGGAAGGCGGTGATGTCGAAGCCCACCAAGTCGGCATCGAAGGCGATGGTGTCTTCGGGATTGTCAAAGACCCAGCCGAGCCGTTCGTTGTTCAGCCAGCGATCCAGCCGGTTGCCGATGTCTTCGGCACTGCCGCCGAACCCCAGCAACTCGCGCAGGGCAGAGACGGTTCGGCCAGCACGGGGTATGTTGGACAGGCCCGCGACGGCCATCTCGATCCGCCGGACGTCTTCGGCCGAGAAGGTGGCGCGCCCGCCGCCCAGCATGGATTTGACCAGTTCAACCATGAAGGTCTGGCCGTCCGCATCAAGCTCGATTGCCATGAACGGCGCGCAGCCGGTCGGGCGACCAGACTGGAAATCGAGATAGGAACCGCCCGAAGCACGGACGAAGATCTCGGCCCCGCAATCCTTGTCGAAGAGCACGCGCTTGGCACCGAACTTTTCCAGCTGCGACAGCAGGAAGGTCTGCACCACCGTCTTGCCGGAGCCGGAGGGGCCGCAGATGAAGGTGTGGCCGAGGTCGCCGACATGGAAGTTGAAGTAGAACGGGCTTCCGGCGCTGGTCTGGAGCTTGCTGACGGCGTCGCCCCATTCGTTGCCGTGCCGGTGGCCAGTCGGGTAATTGTGCAGCGGCGACATGGCCGTGTAGTTGCGGCTGGTCACCATCGCGACCCGCGCCCGATGCGCGTGGTTGCCGGGAAGCTGCGCCCAGAATTGCGGCTCAAGCCCCATGTCTTCGCGGGCGACGACAGCCCCGGATTCCGACAGCAGGTTATGCGCATCGGCAGCGCGGGCTTTCAGTTCCTTGGCGTCCTCGGTCAGGACCGTCAGGGACAGGTTATGCTCGCCCATCACGAACTCGCCCGACATCAGATCGTCGCGGGCGTCGCGCAGCCCGTCCGCTTGGGACACGGCGGGGTCATTCGCGTTGCGCAGCCGCCCTTCCTTGAGGGTCATCTGGCGCATGGCCTCGTTCTTCGCGGTGCAGCGGAAGGACTGGGTCAGGACGAAACGGAAGGGGGCCGTCAGCAGGTTGTCGAACATGTTCGGACGCGTGCGGGCATGGTATTCCTTGATGCCGAACATCGCGCCATAGGTGCTGGCGGCGGCATGGCGGATTTCCAGCGCCTCCCTCCCGAAAATCACCCGGTCAGTGTAGATCGCGTTGCCGATGGTCCCGTGAACCAGCGGGACCGGCTCATACCGGCCAGAGATCAGCTGTTTCAGGACGCTGGCGGGTTCGGAAATCAGCAAATCGCGGTGGTCCCGGATGATCGAAAGCTTCCGGGGCCGGAAGCGGCTGAGGCTGCGGGTCAGCTGTGTGGTCTTGTCGTCGAGGTCGTCCAGAAGATCCTGGTCGACCTCGATCTGGCTGCTGCGGGCGCGACGCACGCCTTTCGCCAACCGACCGCCGGGCAGGCTGCGGGGCTGCATGTAGACGGTCAGATACAGATCGTTCCGGAACAGGCGCTTGGCCTCAATGCGGCTGCGGTAACTCTCGTCGATCCAGCGGGCGAGATCGGTGATGAAGGTGCCAGACGGATAGTCGTCATCGGTGGCCCGGACCACATGGACATAGGCCATGGCAGTGTCGTCGGCGATGTTGCGCAGGGCATGGCTGAGCTGGTTGTGCAGCGTGTTGATGAACTGGGTATCCGCCGTGCGGAAAGAGACGCCCTCAAGCTTCAGCATCTGGAAGGCCCCCCGGTTGCGCGTGATGATCGTGTGCGCGTCCGAATGGCGGATGAAGGGAAGGTAGCGGTCTGCCGTGTTCTCCGTCTTGATCTTGCCCGTCAGGCCCATCAGTCGATCTCCTCGATCTTGTAGAGGCGGCGGAGACGCAGGGGGGATGTCGATGATCCCCCCCAGAGGCTCCGGTTCCGGCACCGGGCATTTGTGTCCAGCCAGCGAAACAGGATTTGGAAAGCGTTCTGATCGCGTTCGACGATCAGGCGAGAGACGCCGAGCAGGGGGATCGCAATGGGCAGGTAGAAGATCGAGTCCGCGGCGATCATCGCCAGACCGCCGATGCCGCAGCACATGGCGAAGGCTTCGACGGGAATGCCGAAGATCATCGCCGGGCGCGTGAGGGCGAGGAACAGTACGTCCTCGTTCATCTTCACCTTTTCCATGCGGTGCCCTCCCTGCCGGTCAGCCAGTGATCATGCTCAGCACCTCGGAGGAGGCGTAGATCAGGACGACACCGCCAACGGCCCAAGCGGCACGGCGCAGGTCGACGAAGTTAAAGAGCCAGCCCGCGCCGATGAACATCAGGGCGATCAGTGCAATGGGCTGCTTGGCGCTTTCGAACTCGTCGAGGATATTGTTCAGGAAGTCGGTGAAGCCTGCGGCGGCGGCGGGCTGTGCCGTTGCGGTCAGGACCGCAGCCAGAAACATCGGGGCGCCGATGCTCCGGTGGCGGGTCAGAAAGGTCTTCATGGTTGCGTCCTTCTATTGGAAAACCAAGGCGTTCGATCCGGTGGCCGCGCCGAACACGTCCCATCGTTTCGCGCTGTCCTTGTCGTCACTCAGGGAGGGCGACCGCTTTTCTATCGAGGGGGCGGTCACGGACCCCTCTCCCAGCACGCGGGCCACATAGCCGTTGTGGAAACCACGCGTGAAAGAGCCGGTGTTGTAGGAGGAAAGTGCCTGGTGCAGGGCCTGCGTCCGGTCTGCTCCGGCATCGCGCGCCCGGTCATAGCCGTCGCGCAGCACGGTTTCCGCAGCCGTAAGATTGCGGCAGGCATCGAACACAGTGGCAGGCGTCAGCCCGAGCCAGGACAGGTTGGCACTGTTGATCTGCCCGAGGCCCATGTCGATGGACTTGCCCTCGGCGATCAGGCGGCTGGCAATCTGCGCGGCCTCATTGGCGGAGTGCGGCGCATAGGACGCCCGATCCGGACCGTTCACGCCGATGGCGAACGGGTTGAAGCCACTCTCGGCGGCGACGAGCTTTTCCATGATGGAGGGGGCGACACCGGGCGCGCAGTTTTCAGCGACGGCCCGGAACGCGGTGGCATTCATGGGCTCAGCCAGCGCGAGGCGCGGTGAGCCGATGGTGAATGCTGAAAGGATCAAGAGGGAGAGAAGGGAACCGCAGAGCGGTCGGAGGATCAGCCAGCGCAGAGCGCCGAGGCGATCACTCGGTGTCTTCGTCTTGTCCAGATTTAGGGGCAGGCACCCAAACGCCTTCGGCGTCGGGGAAAATGCGCATGTGGAAGCTGACCAGCGCGTCGGAAGACTTGAAAACGCGGGCTTCGCCAGTCTTCGAGGAAATGACCGGGCTGGCCGCGCCGTTCGACTGAACAGCCCAAAGCTCCCAGTTCCATCCTTTTGGGGTGTGAATCGGGCGGTAGTCGAGCTCGCCACCCTTCTCGAGGAAGTTTTGCACTGCATCAGTCGTAATCACGCGTGGGTTCCACATTGGCTGACACCTGTCGTTGGGAATTTCTGGACAGGTGCTGCGTATCCTTGAATCACGACTTTTTTCAACTTTAAAGCCCAAATTCGAAAAAAGCGCCAAAGTACCATAAATCGCCCATACCCATGATAAGAGCTTTAGGTCTGTTTGGCGCGTTTGACAAAGGGCGCTTCTTCTGGAAGTTTGGCGTCAGATTTTGTGCTTTGGCGCTATTCCTGACAGGCTCCGCAATAGGATGATCACCCCGCTGTGACCATCGTCAGAGCGGGACACCGGCGGGGACATGCCGATCAAAGATGTGAGGGGGCAGAGGCCTTGATCCTGGATGGACATGCGATGCGGCGCGCTGCTGCGACTGCCTTTACCTGTGCGGGCCTGTCCTTGGCAGCTCCCCCGGCTGCGCAAGCCTATCAGGTCGACTGTGCGATCCTGATCTGTCTGGCGGGAGGCTGGCCCGGCAGCACCGAGTGCAACGAAGCGCGATCCGTCTTCATCAGCAGGATCACGCCCTGGCCGGTGGAGCCTCCCTTGCAGATCTGGAACTGTCCCTTGGGCGTGTCTTACCGCCTGCCTCAGGGCCAGAACACTCTGCCTCTTCTGCGTGAAGCTGCCAGCACGTCCGTGACTTCGACCCCGCAACCATTTCCGGCCGTCTTGAAGGGGGTGCCTATTCCGAGGCCCGCGAGAGATGCAATGCTATCCCTGATCGCGGACTATGCCGATGAAAACGGCGTGGCGGATGTCGACATCAGCGGGTCAGAGTATGACTTCGTCCGATCCATCCGCGTCTACAACGTCGAGTATGCCCGTCAGCGTGAAAGCGGCGGTGACAATGGTGACTGCCGCCGGAGCGAGAACGTCCGCGTCGGCACCTATGGCGTGCAGGGCGACTTCAGCTGGTCTGGCAGTTCGGTGGCATCATTGCCGGATGCTTTCGAAGGTCTTGCCGGTTGGGGTGAGAGCTGCCCAAGCCTCTATCAGCGGTCCGTCTTCATCGACTGGACCGATTACCAAGGGAAATATGCCTTTGAGCAGGTGGATTACTGATCACCGCAGGTGCCGGCATCGATGATACCCGGCACGCCAGAGAAATAAGAATACGGCCACGAGAACCTTGACGAAAAGGAGCAGTAAGAACTTTAGAAATTAAAACCCCCGCGAAGGCGGCAACCTTTCACGGGGGCTGTAGGACTTAGGGCCGGCAAGCCCGTAATCATCCGAAATCATGGTTTAGTCTATCAGCTTCCCCACCTTGCAGGCAAGTCAAAACGCATTTGTGCGACCTGTAGACGTTTGCCTGCCGCCGCCTCGCTTCAAACGAACGAGGATTGAACAGATGCAAATATCTCAGGCCTTGCCTGTCCGACGGTGTGACGCCGTCAAGCCCACGCTTCCGCGCGGCATGGAGCGCGATGGCTTTGTTGCCCTTGTCGATGCGGTAGCGTCCAGCCTTGGCATAGGTGCCGCGGCGATGATGACCTTTCGCACGATGATCGCGGCGACCAGGCCAAGCGCGTTCAAGCGCGGCGCAGATGAACCCTGCTGCTATCTCAGCCAAAGTGAGATCGCGCATAAGCGTGGCGTGACGGCCTGTCGTATCCGGCAACACGAGGCGGCGCTTGTGCGCGCCGGGGTCATCGAGAAGCGGACGATGGCGAATGGTGCGCGGTCCGGCTTTTCCGGTTGCGGCGTCTTCTTCGGCGTGGCGATCGCGCGCGTCGAAGAGTTTCTGTCCATGCGTGACGAGATCGAGGCAGATCGCAGGGCTCATGCCCGTCTGCGTGGGCAGCGCAGTTCGCACAAGCGGCACCTGAAAGGTATTCTGTGCGAACTGGTTGAGCGTCATGGGCTGACAGCCGAGCTCGAGCGTATCCATCAGAAATTCGTCGAGTGGCCGTCAGGCCAGGCGCTTTACCGCATGTCGCTCAAAGAGCTTCAGAGCCATGAGGCTGAAGCTGAGGCGCTGACGATCTCGGCGTCTAACTTGCTGCATGAAACGCGTCATCGACCGCTCGAAAACGAGCGCTCCCATATACAAGATACAACTCAAGATTCTAACCAGGTAATCTGTAACGACCCTGTCGATACGCGGAGCGTGGGCAAGCCCACGCACTCGATTATTGATTGGCCGCAGCCTGATGGCCACGTCCATTGCTTAGAAAAGCAGGATGGGGCAGCCAACGAAGCGCACAAGTCCAAATTCATTCAGAACCTTGGCAGTGATCGTCTATATGACCTTTGTTCCGAAGAGATGAAGATGTGGCTCGACATCGAGCGCCAGAAGCGGGGCAGGTTGGACCTCCATTCCTTCTTGATCGCCGCGCAGAAACGTCTGCCTGAGCTGGGCATCCACCCATCCGCATGGGAGGAGGCCGTGGACATCCTGAGCGAGGACGCCGCGATGCTTTGTGTGGTGATCACTGATGCCAAGGTTGCCGATCCGGAGGTCACCATCCTTTACCCAGGTGGCTATCTTCGCGGCATGGTGCGCGCGCAGCGGACCGGATCTTTGAACATCATGGGAAGTCTGATTGGGCTCAATGAACGGAGCAGGAGGGAAACCGCCCGATTTGAACCGCCTGCTCGCCGGTCCCGGTGATTGTTAAGAGACGTCCATAATGACGTCATTAAAGACGTCTCCTACAGGGAGGCAGGGATGCGGGGCGAAATTCTGGGCGTGGAACGTCGGCGCCGGTGGAGTGACGACGAAAAGTTGGCGATTGTGCTTTCGGTCGGGGTGAATGGCGCGACGGTATCGCAAGTCGCGCAGCGCCACGAGATCAGGAGGCAGCAGATTTATGCCTGGCGATACGAACTGAGGAAGAAGGGGCTTCTTACGCCTGACGACGCGACGCAATTCCTGCCGGTTGATATTACACCGCCGCCCGGACCGCCGGAAGCGAGCGCCGCTGACGCGAACTCGGCGCTGGTCGAGGTGGTTTTGCGCAACGGCCGCAGCTTGCGGGTCGATGCCCGCGTGGACCCGGCGGTGCTGACCCGTTTGCTCCAAACGGTGGAGGCAGCATGATCGGCCCCGGCACCGGCGTTCGCGTTTACCTGGCCTGCGGTCACACGGATATGCGTAAGGGTATCGCGGGCCTGTCCGCCATCGCGCAGGACGTCCTGCGGCAGAGGCCGTCGAACGGAGCCGTGTTCGCGTTCCGTGGGCGCCGGGGCGACAGGGTGAAACTCTTGTATTGGGATGGGCAGGGATTTTGCCTGTATTACAAAGTCCTGGAGAAGGGACGCTTTCCCTGGCCCTCGGCGACGGACGGAAGTGTCCGGCTGACTTCGGCGCAACTGGCGATGCTGTGGGAAGGAATCGACTGGCGGCGACCGGACTGGGGCGCGCCGCCTGCCCGGGCGGGGTGACTTATCTCTATGGAATCCCTTGTTTTTATGGTGCCTGATCTGTGGATATGGTATCCAGCGCCATGTCCGCAGAAGCCACGCCCCTCCCCAATGATCCCGCCGCTCTGAAAGCGATGATCGCTGCCTTGCAGGCGGAAAACCAGAAGATGTCGGCCAGTCTGCGGGCACATGATCTGCTGGTGCAAGCGCTGCGCGTGCGCATTGCCAAACTGCAAAAGCAGAAGTTCGGGCCGAGCTCGGAAAAGATCGAGCGCGAGATCGAACAATTGGAACTGGCGCTGGAAGACTTGCAGGTAGCCCTGGCTGAGGCGGAAGACACGCCGCCGGACGACGAGGACGCGTCGGACACCGAAGAACAGGTCTCGGCAGCAGAAGAGCCCAAGCAACGCCGCCGTCCGAAGGTGTCCAAGGATACGCCTCGCGAACGCCGTGAACTCGATCCCGGCGACAGCTGCCCGGACTGCGGCGGCGATCTCCGTGTGGTGGGCGAGGACGTCAGCGAGTTGATCGACATGATCGCGGCGCAGTTGAAGGTCATTGAAATCGCGCGGGTCAAGAAATCCTGTCGGCGCTGCGAAAAGATGGTGCAGGAGCCTGCACCCAGCCGCCCGATCCCGCGCAGCATGGCAGGTCCGAACCTTCTGGCCTACGTGCTGACCTCGAAATTCGACGACCACGTGCCATTATATCGCCAGAACGAGATCTTCGCCCGCATGGGGGCGGACATCCCGGACACGACGTTGGTCGACTGGTGCGGTGGGGCAATGAAGACGCTGGCGCCTCTGATCGAGAAGATCGAGGCCAAGATCATGGCCAGCGATCTTCTGCATGCAGATGACACCCCCATCCGGGTGCTGGATCGCAGCCGCCGTGACAAGGGGCTTGGCAAGGGTGTCAAGAAAGGCCGGATTTGGGCCTATGTGCGCGATCAGCGCCCGTGGTCGGGCACGGCTCCGCCCGGAGCGGTCTACCGGTTCGCCCCGGACTGGAAGGAAGAGCATGTCCTTGCCCATCTCGGTGAGACCAGCGGCATTCTCCAGGCGGATGGATACAAGGGTTATGCCAAGCTCTACGCCACCGATCTGGACGGCAGAAGCCAGTTCCGAGAGGCAGCATGTTGGGCGCACCTACGCCGCGACTTCCACGATGTCTGGACCGCAACGAAATCCGAAATCGCGCGCGCGGCGCTCGACCGGATCGGAAAGCTATACGACATCGAACGGGAAATCAGCGGCAAGCCCGCCGAGGTGCGGCTGGCCGTGCGCCAAAAGGAAAGCAAACCCAAGGTCGCTGCGTTCCGGGACTGGGCCGAAAAGCAGCTCACTCGCATTCCCGGCAAGAGCGAACTCGCCAAGGCGTTCCGCTACGGGCTGAGCCGCTGGTCCTCGTTCACACTCTTCCTTGACGACGGGCGTGTGGCCATCGACAATAATCCCGCCGAGCGCGCGCTGAGACCCATTGGCGTCGGCAGACGGAACTGGTTATTCGCGGGCTCGGATACCGGCGGTGAAACGCTCGCCCGCGCGATGACCGTCATTGAGACGGCGAAGATGAACGGACTCGATCCGCAGGCCTACCTGGCTGATGTCTTGGACCGTATCCACGATCACATGAACAACCGGCTGGCCGAATTGCTTCCTTGGAACTGGAAGCCTTCAGAACAAACACGCAAAGAGGCTGCGTAATGGCAACAACCACCTACGTCTGTTCCATCGCCCATGTCGCCAGCCGACTGGACGAAGATCCCGAACTCCTTGAAGCCATCGTTAGCAACGACGACAACCTCTCATACGGCAACATAGTCAGCGTTCACATCGGGCCGGACGATTACATCACGGCGCTCACCGACGATGGCATCGAAGAACTGCGCGACATGCTCACATCCGCACGCGGGTCCCTCAAGGAATGGCACAACTTCCTCGAAGACTTCGTCGCCGAGCCCGACATTATCGCCCGCGTCAAGGACCAGTCACCGCGGTAGAAATCGGGCGCTTACGCAGGAGGCGCCAGTGAGACCGCTTATAAAATCCGCAGCCATAGTGGCGATACTCGCAGCCCCTGCGGCTGCACAAGAGCAGTGCATCGAGCCTATCAGGCCGGAAACTGCGCATCTCCTCGATGCGGGGTTTTCCGGGGCCGAGGTCCGAGCAGAGTTTCGGCGCTATTTCAGCGAGGTCGAGGACTACCTGAATTGCCTGAACGAAACCTCAGGCCGGATCAGAGATGATGCTCGGGCCGCTGCCTACGAATACAAGCATGTGCTGGAAATGACGGAACCTGGAAGAGCCGATCAGGAAGCTTATGGACTTCAGCCGCCGAGTGTCGCAATGAAGGACACCGGTGAGCTCTTCTTGGACTATCGCCCAAGCGATGCCAAACGCTCAGTATATCCAAAATAACCCGCGTCGAGCAGACTCTTGGGTGACTGATTCAAGAGAGATGCCGCCCCACATCCTGTTTGCTGTGCAAGACACGGATGACCAGTATCTGATCGTCTCGAACCCTGTAGTAGATCACATGCGAACCGGTCAGGCATTTCAGATATCCTGGTCGCACATCCACTTCCCGGCCTAGTCTCCGGCCTGACGCCAGAGAAAGACAGGCGTCTTGAATTTCGTCTGTGTATCGGTCGGCTTGATCTGGCCCCCAGTTCTTTGAGCTGTAAGTCCAGATGCTCTCGATGTCGTCCTGTGCCGCAGGTGAGAAAAACAGCGCCTTCAACGATCTTCATACTCCGTGCGCTTGCGAGCTTTGAAGGCCTCAAAGTCAAACGGGCGCGGCTGACCGGATTCCTCTCCGGCGATAAGGGCGGCTTCCAGTGCTCTGACCTTGGCTTCATGCTCTTCCAACAGACGCAGCCCAGCCCGAACCACATCGCTAGCGGAGCCGTATCGCCCTGCTTGAACTTGATCACTGATGAAACTGGAGAAGTGCTCTCCGATTGTGACGGACGTGTTCCGACCCATCTCGAATCTCCTGACGTTGTGCACTCCTAGCATGTACCAATATGTATTACACGGCAATCGGCTCAGTATCACAGTTCGTCATAAAGTGCTGGAGCTGAGGCCAGCTGCGTATTCCACGGAAGATGGGCATCGGTTCCACGGCATCGTGGGCAGCCATTCCACGCCTCGGGCGGTCTGGCCGACTGGTGCATGGAGTCAGGTGCGGGTTTCGCAAATTCCCGGACAGCGGTTTCAGTAAATCGCGGACACGCGTTTCGGTAATTCCGGGACAGTGATTTCGGCAAATCCCGGACAGTTCTGGGTGCCGGGAGCACGGTTGGCCATCCCCTGCGCCGATGCGGCACTCTGCCGGTCTTTCACGAGATTGGAGAGAGCATGCCGAGACGGAAACAAGCGAGGCGGATGAGTGTGCAAGACATACGAACGATATTGCGGCTGACGCATGAACAGGGGCTTTCGGTCCGCGAGGTGGCTCTGCGCCTGAAGCTCAGCAAGACGACCGTCGCGACCTATCTGTTGCGGGCGCGGGAGGCCGGTTTGAACTGCTGGCCCTTACCTGCGGGTCGCGACGATGATCGCACGCTGAAGCAGGCCCTTTTCCAGCGAGTTGGCCGCCCACCCCAGGATCTGAGCGAGCCCGACTGGCCGAAGATGGCCGTCGAGATGAAGCGCAAGGGCGTGACGCTGGTGCTGCTCTGGGAAGAGTACCGTGCGGCGCATCCCGATGGCTACGGATATACATGGTTCTGCGAGAGCTACCGCGCGTTCGAGAGCCGCCTCAGCCCGCGGTACCGCAACCGCCATGATGCCGGCGCGGTGATGCAGACGGACTATGCTGGCCACACGATCCCCGTCATCGACCCTGGCATCGGCCACGCGCACAGCGCGCAGATCTTCGTCGCTGTGCTGGGGGCGTCGAACTATACCTTCGCCTGGGCCAGCCTCAGCCAGACGCTGCCGGATTGGATCGAGGCGCAGGTCAGAGCGCTGAAGTTCATGGGCGGCGTGCCCAAGGCGATCGTTTGCGACAATCTCAAGGCCGCCGTGGTCAAGCCGCTATGGTTCGAGCCGTCGCTGACCAGGACCTTCTCGGACCTGGCCGCGCATTATGACACGACGGTGCTGCCCACCCGGCCGCGCAAACCTCGCGACAAGGGCAAGGTCGAAGGCGCCGTGTTGATTGTGGAGCGCTGGATCCTCGCGCGGTTGCGCAACCGGCAGTTCTTTTGGTGTTGTCACGTTAACTCACCGAATTTGCAAGTTGGCAAGCTGTTCGTTGATCAAGCGGCCTGTGCCGCGGATTTCCACGCCTCGAATGCTTCGAGCCGATGGTAGCGTATGGTAAGAGCGGAACGACGGCGGGCTGGGATGGAGAAGGAATTTCGGGTTGCGGACTGCATGGAGACGAAGCGTTGCAATCCACCAGGCGATCGGAAGCCTTGCATTACTCGCTCTCGTTTTCGGAAGGGCAGGTGGCTGTTTTCTGCGCGGTTATTGAGTCCCTTGTGTGACCAATGATCAAGGCCAGGCGCGACCTCGCGCTTTGCGGCACCATACGAGCGCAGTTTGTCCGTAATGATCCTTTTTGGCACGAAGCCCCAACGCTTCATCAGCTTGACCAAAAGCCGCCTTGCGGCGCGCTTGTCTCGCCTCGATTGGAGAATTTCCTCAAGAACAAAGCCGTGTTGGTCGACCGCGCGCCAGAGCCAGTATGACCGGCCCGCGATCTTGACCACGACTTCGTCCAGATGCCAGACATCGCCGGGGCGCGGCTGCCGTCCCCGTAGAGCGTGGGCGATCAGGGGACCGAACTTGACGCTCCAGCGCCGGATTGTCTCATACGAAACGTCCACGCCACGTGCTAGCATCATCTCCTCGACCTCGCGCAGGCTCAAGTTGAACCGGACGTAGAGCCAGACAACATGAGCAATGATCTGGGGCGGGAACCGATGGCGTTTGTAGCTGATTATCTCTGTCTGCATCGGCATCGCCTAAGACGAGATCAATGAATCAGCAACCTCAGGCCCGTTAATGTGACAACACCGCCGAAAGAGATGCTTGGGGGTCGAGATCGATCGCAAGAACCCTGTACCCCTTGAGCGCCAAGCGCTGAGCGAGGTGAGCAGACGTCGTCGTTTTGCCGGACCCGCCCTTGAAGTTCACCACTGAAATGACTTGAAGCTCGTCACCGTCGCGACGTCCAGGCACGTAAGTTCCAGACTTTTTTGCGTTTCCTTCAAGCGTCTGCCGGATTTCCCAGATATCGTCGAGCGTATAGCGGCGATGACTTCCAGCCGTCGTCTCGACGTCAACGATCTTTCCTTCTCGATGAAGCTTCCGAAGATAGGTATGGTCGACGCCAAGGAGCTCAGCAGCTTCGCCGCTGGTCAGAGTGCGCATCACCTTCTTTGCATCTGGTGGGAAGTGTGCAGCGCGCTGAGCATGCAGGTTCGACGCGAGAAGTTCCGCGTAGTGCCCGATGGCGATATCTAGATCCTGTTCTGCTTCGCTCATGTTTGCCCCGATCCGTGGGCGCGTTTTTTATGTGACCGCGCGTTATTTTTCGAGACTATTGCCCGAGCAGCCAGATTCGTGCAAGCACTTTCTAGATTTAGTGGCAATCCGTTAGGCCAACACAAGTGTCGTGTTCAGAGGAGCCCCAACTTTTCCGCACGCTCAAGCAGCATTTTGACCGAAGACGGCTGCCAGCCAGTGCGGCCTCGAGGGGTGCGCTCACGCATGGCTTCCAACCGGTCGCAGATCGCTTGTAGCGTGATATCCGGGTCCGACCCTTTAATGGCCGCCACGATGGCCGGCAGGCGGTCATCGGTTTCGCGGCGTCCGGCGCGGCCAAGCACCTCGGCAGGAAGGAACCCGTCGCGCACATATGCCTTCACAGCGCGGAGCAGTCGGCTTTGTGTCCAATGGCGATCTGGGGGCAGGGGGCCATTGATGATCCGCAGCAGGTCTTCCCAGGCCATATCGGGGCGCAAGCGGCGCACATGGGGCACCCAATCCTGCGCGGTCTCGTTGAGGCGCTCCATGTAGCCGTCCTGTCGCGCCAGCCGCACCTTGCGCAGCGCAGCGGGATCCTTGGCGCGTAGCCCAGGATTGCCACCAACGCGCCCTTTGGCGCGCGCAGAGGCAAGCCCGGCCTTTGTGCGTTCGCGGATCAGAGCGCGCTCGAACTCGGCCGCAGCGCCTAGAACCTGCAGCGTGAACTTGCCTTGTGGCGATGCCGTGTCGATCGGGTCCTGCAGCGAGCGGAAGAAAGCCCCCTTGGCCTCCAGACGCTCAATCACCTCAAGAAGGTGCGACAGCGACCGCGCGAGCCGATCGATTCGCACGACGACCAACGTGTCGCCGCTCTGGACACGTTCGAGCACCCGCGCGAGCACCGGCCGCGCACGATTGCCACCTGAGGCGTGTTCTTCGAATATCTCGACGCAACCCGCAGCTTGCATGGCCTCAGACTGGGGCAGGGGGGTCTGATCCTCTGTGGAAACGCGGGCATAGCCTATCAGGGGCATGAAATCGGGCCGTTTGCAATTTTAGGTATCGCTACTAAACGACCGTTTACAAACGAATGCAAGCAAGTGTTTTCTCATTGTGCCGATGCACAATCCCCTAGTTTCCTTGCATTGATCGCGATCTGAAAGGTTCCGTCGGCAGTCGCGCGCACGTAATGTGTAAAGAGCATTGTCGACGGTCACAAAACAGCTTGGGTAATGTGCAAATAATCTGTATTTTGCACATATGATGCCACAATCGACTATTATTCCTGAAGATTTCGACGAACCCCTCGACATCGGAGAGGGGAATGAGGATGCTTCGGAAGAAGTTCTCTGGTACCTGCCGGGCCCGATCGAAGAGGAACCGGATTACCGGCCTCCCGGACCTCGGGCGGGACAGCCGGAAAAGGGCCTCATTGATGACTGGGCAAGGGCCGAAGCGGAGCAGGCTGCGCTTCTGGCAAGGGTGGCCGGGCGCTTGGGTGCGCTCGATGACCGATTGGCTCGCGCGCCCAAAGGCTGGCTGCATAGGTTGGCACTGATCGAGGCGGCAGACCTGAGCTGGTTTGCAGGAGATCGCTTAGGCTCGGATCGTCTGGCGCTATGGATTTCTATGCGCCTGTCAGGCGCACAAGATGACCCAAATGCCTTGGCGCGAATTGGATGGGCCGTTCGGCGACTGACAGGCGGTCCTGACCCGATAGTCGATATCGCAGCCTTCCTCGACCGCCGCGATCCTGAAAACATCGATGAAAATGCCGAGCGCTTCGACGATCGCGCGAGCGGTTGGCTGGATTTGATGAAACAGGCCGCCGATCTTCATCCGATCACCCGCGCCTGCATGGGGTTTCATCTCTGGCGTCTTGCGGGCCTTGGGCAGCAGGGCGATCGGGTGGAAGCAGCGGTCACGGCCGCGCGCATCGCGGCTAGCGAGGGAAACGGGGCAATTTTCGCACCGTTGGCAATGGGCGGGGCAGGGGGCCTGCGCGCGAGTGGGCCATCGGCAGAGCGCCTTAAACAATGGCTCGAGGGGATGCAGACAGCTATCCTCATGGCGATGCGGCGCCTCGACGATATCCAATCATGGTCAGCGAAGGCCAAAGCAGAGATGTCAACGCTCTCAGGCAAGACACCGCCGGTCCTGAGCGCCCTGCTGACCGAATGGCCCCTCGTTTCCGCCCCGATGGCCGAAATGTGGATCGGTGCTAGCCGCGCCACCGCTCAACGCAATCTCGCCTGGATGGAAGCGAAGGGTCTAATCCGTGAAGTGACGGGGCAGGGACGGTTTCGGATGTGGAGTATTGCGATTTAGGCCGACCAGCGGCCAGTCGAAATCTGTTCCAGTTTCGAGCGCTCTGATTACAGATTATCCTTTATTGCATCACCCCAAAGTCAGCACCATCTCCTCCGAGAGCGACAAGTCCGGAATATGCAGGTTCTCAGGTGCCGGGCCTTTGCGAATGCGCCCAGCCGCGTCATAATGGGAACCGTGACAGGGGCAGAACCAACCCCCGAAATCCCCCGCCCCATCCCCCAGAGGGACACAGCCCAGATGGGTACAGACACCGATCATGACCAGATATGCCTCGTGACCCGCAATGGCCCGGTTCTCATCGCTTGCCAGCGCATCGTCGGGCAGATTTGGGTTGCGCGCCGAGCTGTCAGGCAGGTCAGAGACCGCCTGTGCCCGAGCCTGAGCCATTTCTGCCTCCGTTCGATGACGGATAAAGACAGGTTTTCCGCGCCAGTTGACGGTCAATTGCGTTCCGGGCGCGAGATCGGAAATATCAACAGTGATCTGTGCCAAGGCGCGGACATCGGCGGAGGGGTTCATCTGGTTCACCAGTGGCCAGAGCGCAGCCCCTGTTGCCACGACCCCTGCCCCGGCTGTTGCGTAATACAGGAAATCCCTGCGGGCGGTATTCTCTGACGCTTCCATCATCGGGCATGTGTCCGTGCCTCCCGCGCTGGAAGGTCAACACGCGAGATGTAACGTTTTGTCAGCGCACCTCTCTACGGATCATCAAACAGGCCTTGTCGGCGCATTAATGGTGCGGGCCCGCGCCTTTTGCCATCATGAGGTGGTGCTCCTGGTGATGCGCCCCGATGGTCATCAGACCAAAGAAACCAAGTCCCTGAATCTGCGCGGCATCGCCATCGACACTGAGCGCCACGCCATCTTCTAAGTCCTCTGTCACAACGTCCCAGCCGGTCTCGGCCGCGAGAAAGGGCGCATGGGCGGGCACCATGGCGCGGATGGCCTCGAGAACACGGGGGGTGCCCCGAATCTCGAACCGGGCCCCTTCCGGCCGCAGGGTGCGGGCGACCACGGCCTCTTGGGTCAGAAGGTCCATATCGACCAGATGGCGGCGCAATCCGTCAATATCGACCCGCTCCCAATCCGTCTCGGGATCGGCCTGCAGGATCGTTACGATTTCCGCCAAGGCGGCAAAGGCCGATTGCCCGGTTTCCTGCGGTCCGCCCATGTCGTGACCAGCCGCGGAATTGGCGTGCTGCGCGGCCACGGGTGCGGCCATCACTATGGCAAGGACGAAGGGAATGAGACGCATGGACAGGTCCTTCAATGGGGTGGTGTCATGTTTACGCTAGCAGGGGCGGATGCATCGTAATATGATTTCAATCATATGTTGCCAAACCCCTATGATCATATCCCGAGCTCAGCCCTGCGCCCAATCTCCGGCGCGGTTGGAGATACCGTATTTCACCAAGGCGACCCCACCCACGGTCTCTATGTCGTGCAAACCGGGCGCGTGCATCTCGAGCGGGTCGGTCCAGATGGCGAGCGGTTCATCATCCACCGTGCCCAAGCCGGAACAAGCTTTGCCGAAGCTTCGGTGTTTTCGGAGGTCTATCATTGCGACGCAGTCATTGTTGAGGCCGGGGCGCTGATCCGGATCGACAAGGCTTCCGTATTGGCCGCTTTTGCCGACCCGGCATTTGCCCGCGCCTATGGCCGTCAGGCGGCTCAACAGATACAGGCGCAGCGACAGATGCTGGAGATCGTCGGCATTCGGCGCGCAGAGGACCGGGTGATGGCAGGGTTGATCGCAGGCTTGCTCGAAGGCTCCATCGTCGAGTTTGCCGCTCGGTTACAATTGAGCCATGAGGCGACCTACAGGGCGCTGCGAAAGCTTGTGCAAGACGGACGGGTCATGAACCCGTCCCGCGGGATCTATCACCTGCACCCATGACCTGATCAGCTGTGGCTCGCGAAGACCGAGGTCGCGCCGTCGGAGCCAACAAGCAAGGTGTCAAAAGCGTCACCGGCCCCGGGACCGCCCATGCCGGGCGAACTCATCGGCATGCGGGGGACAGTCAAACCGCGCGCCATCGGTTGCTCTGCTAGCAGCCGCGTGATGTCCGCGGCAGGCACGTGGCCCTCGATAAAATAGTCGCCCACGACCGCCGTGTGACATCCAGCAAGTTCCGGTGCAATTTGCAGCCGATCTTTGAACGCATAAAGCGCATCCTGATCGACGTCCTGCGCCTCGACCGCGAAGCCCGCTTGCCGGACATGATCGACCCAAGCGGTGCAGCATCCGCAGGTGGGGGTTTTCAGGACTTTAATGACCGGTTCCGTGTTGGCCAGTGCTCGCAGGGGGAGTGTGGCAGCCGCTCCGGCCAGCAAGAACGTACGTCGTTTCATCATGTGTTCCTTTTTGAGTTGCCCGAGACCCTAGAACTGTGTTTTCGAGAGTCCAGAGGCTGTTCCTGCTTGTCGGCGTGAGGGCGGATGTATCCAGGGCGTGTCCGCTTGCTGGCCCGCGAAGGGGCTGGATCAACATCCTGTCGACCCAGAGGTCGCGCGTCGTGCGAAACTGCTCGATACCGATCGTCATTCCCTCGTGGCCCTTCGCGGGCTGGGCTACGTAAGTACCCATGAGGCGGTCCCACCACGGCAGGTTGAAGCCGTAGTTTGAGTTGGTTTCGCGCGGATCGACAGAATGATGCACGCGGTGCATGTCGGGTGTGACGACGATCCATCTGAGCCACCGGTCGACCGGTCTCGGAAGGTTGATGTTGGCATGGTTGAAGAGGGCAGTGGCGTTGAGGATGATCTCGAACAACAAAACCGCGACGGCGGGCGGACCAAGCGCTGCCACCAGGGCGAGCTTGATCGCCATCGAGATGAGGATCTCAATCGGATGGAAGCGTAATCCAGTGGTTGCGTCGAAGTCGAGATCCGCATGGTGCATCCGGTGCAGGCGCCACAGGGCCGGGACGGCGTGGAACATGACATGTTGCAGATAGATCGCCAGATCGAGCAGCAGCATGGACAGGATCACAGCCAACCCGAAAGGAGCCTCGATAATGTTGAACAGGCCCCAGCCCCGCTCCTCGGCCAGGACCGCCAGACCGACGGCCAGGATTGGGAAAGACAACCGGAGGATCGCCGTATCGATCACGACAAGTGCCAGGTTGTTCGACCAACGGATGACACGCGGTATGTCACGCCGCCGACGCGGGGCGGCGAGTTCCCAAAGCGCCATGGCGGCCAGCACACTCAAAAACGCCGTCAGACGAATCTCCGGCTCTGCGGCTAGTATTATGTCCATCACAGTCTACGGCCCTTCTGTGTTAGGGCTTGGGTGCGGATGCGCATCTCGCACATCAGTCTTTTCTTGCGCAGCCTTTGCAGCCGCTATCTGGACTATATCAAGATCCCGCGCGTGGCGCTCGTCGAGACACGCGGTTTCGAGCTGCAGCGTGACCATGTGAAACCCATATTGTTCCGTCAGTCGATGATAGGCCCGGTTCAGCAGGTCCGCGGCCTCTGCGGGCTCACCATGGCGGATATGGGCAGAAAATGCGTGTTTGCCGCTGGTCAGCGTCCAGGCATGCACATGGTGAACGTCCCGAACCCCGTCCTGGCCGCGCAGGTCCGCCGTCACAGCCTCGAGATCCGTTCCCTCTGGCGTGCCTTCCATGAGGATGTGGACCGCTTCCTTGATGACGCCGACGGAGGCCCAGAGGAGAACCACCCCGAACGCCATGCCGAGGATCGGGTCAATCGCCAGAAAGCCGGTGAACTCGATCACTAGAGCGGTGACGATGATCAGGAGGCTGCCGACAAAGGTCTGGATGATGTGCCAGAGCGCACCACGGGCATTCAGATCGTCCTTGCTCGATTGCCACATCAGCGCCAGAGAGACCACTTCCGTGACCAGGCCCCCGAAGGCGACCCAAAGCATGGGGCCTTTGGCCAGGTGGATCGGGTCTCCGAGCCGCATCGCGCCCATCCAGATCACCAGAAGCGCCATGCCGAGAAGAAAGCCGCCATTCACCAGCGCCCCGATGATTTCGGCGCGGTACCATCCGAAACTGCGCGTCGAATCCGCTGGACGGCGCGCAATCCGCTGCGCGGTGATGGCCACGAGAACGCCGCCAACCGCCGACAGGGTGTGAAACGCATCCGACAGGACGGCAATCGAGCCAGTCCAGAGCCCGACGGCCAGTTCAATCACGAAGTAGACGCCGGTGAGCCAGGCCGAAATCACAAGGGCCTTGCCGGAACTCGGCATGTGCCCGGCGTGAGAATGACTGGCCATATCAGCTCTCCTCCCGTTGTGTACCGGTCTTTCGCGTCGCGGCGAAGAGAACCGACAGGCCGGTAAAGCCACCGAGCGCAAGCGCGGTCCATGTGGCAGTGCGGGCATCTCCGTTCATCGCCTGGCTGCCCATGTGAGCGAGCAAAAAACTCGCTGGAATAATCCCGGCCATCGTGGCCAGCGCGAACCTCCAAAGATGCAGCTTGCTCAGACCTGCGGCGTAACTGATCATATCGAAGGA
Organism: Marinibacterium anthonyi; assembly: GCA_003217735.2. Lineage (GTDB taxonomy): Bacteria > Pseudomonadota > Alphaproteobacteria > Rhodobacterales > Rhodobacteraceae > Marinibacterium > Marinibacterium anthonyi. Next base: position 76,012 of record CP031590.1, read on the forward strand.
CAGAAACGGCAGCAGGCGACTGCCGAAGACCAAGAAGGTCAGAGTGTTCTGCGATCCGAACAGGCCTGTGTTAATCTTCTGACCGAGATGACGCTCAACGAAGGGACGACCGAGACCGCGGGCCAGACCAAAAGCGGCAAGCGCACCGAGTTCCGCGCCAAGAACGACAAAGAGTGTCCCGAACGTGTGCCCATAAGCCGCTCCGGCGGCGAGTGCGATCGGCGCCGAGGGCAGGGGGCTTGCGACGATAGCGATTGTCATAAGCGCCACGATAACAATTGGTCCGGCAAGACCTGCCGCCTCGATCCAGCGGTCAATTTCCGCGCGATCAGGCAGGCGAATGTCAACGCCAAGGACGTCCGGGAAGGCCAATGCGACGACTCCCATCAGGAACACCGCAATAAGAAGGATGCGCATCATCATGGATCAAAACACGGCATAGAGCAGAACGAAGAACGTCGCTGCCAAAAGGTCAAAGGCCACGCAGAATGGAATATACCAGTTCGGAATCCGGGCGAGACGATAAGAATTGTGGTGTGACATGTCCCAAAGGGCGTGCAGGGCCAAGCCCAAGGGAAGGAAAGCCCAATGCCATATCAGCCCCAAAAAGGCTGCCGAGCCGAACAAAAGGGCGACGGCGAGCTCTGCCCAGAACACGCGCGCTCTGCCGTCCGCGGCGCCAAAGCCGATATAGGCACCGCCAATCAAAGCAAGCGTGATCGAAGCAAGAGCTATCGAGCTCTTTTCATCCAAAAACAGGTGAGCCGGCATTGTGAGCAAGACAAACAACACACCAACCCATACGGGAGATCTCAAGATATCCCCGTGTCGATGGTGCGATACGTGATCGCCTGTCTTTTCGAAAATCTGTGCCATGGCTTTGTACCTAGGGATTCCAGCAACTGGAAGGTCAAGGGCTATTCATCCACGCGCGCAACGCAGCGCTCACTCAACCGTTCCACGGTGAGGTCAAAGGACCGATATCAGGACGTATTTGACGCTGACGCCAAGCTCATGTCCGACGCGCGTGGCGATTTTCAGTCATCTTTCGCCTTCTGCCAGACTTGCTGGCAGGCTGAGTAAAGAAACGTCGCTGACCAGGTCAGCAACATGAAGCCCAAAAGCGATTGCAGCATCAGCAACAGTCGAAAGGGCCCGACCACCTCTATGGACGAATAGCCAAGGGTCGAGAACGAGATGCCCGTAACATAGAGAACATCCTGAAACATCGGCGGGCTGTTGCTGAACGATTGCGGCAGAACGCTTGCCACCACCATCGTGTTGAACACGGCGAGCGTCACAAGTTCCAATACGTGCAGCAACAGCAACGCGGAAAACGTCAGGATGATCCGAAAGCCGGAGCCATCCGACCGCTGCGGGGAAAACTTCAGAATGCCCGACAACGCATAATGATGGACAATTCCCATCACGATCGCCGCGCATATTCCGACAAACATAGCCATCAACTCGGTCATACACCCAAACCCGTCTTCCTGTTCAAACAGGTCAATTTGACCATACATCAGGCTTTTAGCACAACGGGACCAATTGATTCTTCACTGGTCAGGCCAACGCGGGGGGCAACCCGTTCAGGGCGACATCCACCGGAACGGTCGGCAAGTTCGATGCGATCCAGCCAGGCCCTTCGCCTGATCCCAACATCCCTTCCGAGATATCGGCGTAGCCCGAATAACCAGCTTGTCTCAACGCTCGAAGCAGCGATGCGGAGCGTCCGCCAGTGGCGCAGATCAGTCCAACAGTGCGATCACCGCTCAGTTCCTTGGCCCTGAACAATCGGTCCGGAAAACCGGACGCGTGCATGCTTATCGGCCATACACCAGCACCTACGCCGGTTTCTTGCCACTCTTTGTGCGTTCTGACATCGATGATCCGCGCCGTATCCGATAGAAGCGCGTCAAAGGCATTCTCTGCCGACCAGACAGATCGGCTCTGCGCCAACAGCGGTGACGCCGCGACGGTCAGCACCGTCATATGAGCACCCAGAACGAAACGGCGCCGGTTCAAATCAAGAGCCATATTCGAAAACCTCATCCTTTGATCGGTTGCGATCCCAAAGGTCACATAACATACGCGCGACGCTACCCGGGAGCACGACACGGTGCAGGCACAGATTTGTATCCATCTGTAGCAAGGGACTGACCTGATACAAACGGCTACAATTCTGCCCATGAAACAGAATGCAACGATGATCTAGGAAGGACGCCATGGGACCGCCACCTCATATCCTTATCGTGGACGACCACGCTCAGATACGCGAAAGCGTCGCGCGCTTCCTGGAGAAGAACGGAATGCGCACGACCGTCGCCAGGGATGCCGTGGAGATGGATGCCAAGCTGGCCACCGGTCACTTCGACCTCCTCGTGCTCGATGTCATGATGCCGGGCGAGGACGGTTTGTCGGTTTGCCGCAGACTTGCGCCAGAGGGTGATCTTCCGATCATCATGCTGACGGCGCTTGGTGAGGAAACGGATCGGATCGTGGGTCTGGAAATCGGTGCGGACGATTATCTCGCCAAGCCGTTCAATCCACGAGAACTGCTCGCCCGCATCAAGTCGGTTCTTCGGAGAAGCAACCGCGACGAACCTGTGGCCGGAAGCCTCGCTGGGAGGAAAGTCTCTTTTGCGCACTGGATACTGGATACCGACCGGCAGGTGCTGATTGACGAGTCCACCACCGAGACCCCATTGACGACCTCCGAGTTCAAATTGCTGGCGGTCCTGCTGGAACGCGCGAGGATGGTGCTCAGCCGTGACCAGTTGCTTGACCTGACCGCTGGGCGGACGGCAGGCCCGATGGATCGAACCATCGACAATCAGATCAGCCGTCTCCGCCGCAAAATCGAGCCGGATGTACTTAGGCCCAGTGTCATCAAAACGGTGCGGAACGGCGGATACTGTCTGGCTGCCGATGTCGAGGATGCGCCGTGATGCGCCGTGCGATGAGGTCTCTGAGCGGCCAGTTGATCCTGCTTGTGGTCGCGGCACTTGTCGTGGCCCAGGCGATCAGCCTGTTCCTGTTCGCTGACGAGCGCACCCTTGCGATTCGTGCCGCATTGGGGTTCGAGGCCGCCGGTCGCGCAGCAAATGTCGCGCGGTTGATCGAGGAGGCCCCGCCGGAGTTGCAGGACTCGATCCTCCGCGCGGCGAATTCGCCATTGATCCGGTTTGATCTGTCGGACGTTCCGAGCGTGGAACACACCGGTCATTCGGATGGCGGCATCGTGGAAGGACGCATACGCGCGCTTCTGGGCGATAACTACAGCCGGGATATTCGCGTTGAACTGCACGAGGTCGAGGGCGCGTTGCGGCCCCTTCCCAATCTCTCGGACGAGATGACAGAAATGCATCTCGCGATGATGCGCGGAGAGTTGACAGCGGTTGAAATGAACCTGTCCATCGCCATCAAGGGAGCGCGTTGGCTGAATGTCGGAACGCGGTTCGAGCGACCGCCGATCCAATGGCCTTTCTATTCGATGCTGACCTTCGGGATTTCCGCCGGACTGCTTCTGGTGGCGATCTTCTGGTTTGTAATGACGCGCCTGACGCGTCCTTTGCGGCACCTGTCGAAGGCCGCGGACCATCTTGGCCGGGGCGAAGATGTGGGCGAATTGGCGGTCACAGGGCCGACCGAGGTCAGAGATCTGACCGTCGCATTCAACCGCATGCAACGACGGCTGACCCGGTTTGTCAGTGATCGTACACGTATGCTCGCAGCCCTTGGCCACGATTTACGCTCGCCGTTGACTGCCATGCGTGTCCGCGCGGAGCTGGTTGACGAAGAAGAGACGCGGGACAGCCTCATCGCATCGGTCGAAGAGATGCAGAGTATGGTCGAAGCGACGCTCACCTTTGCACGCGGCCTTACCGGATCCGAAGGTGCCGAAGTGGTCGATCTGCGCAATTTTCTGGACAGCTTGTGCAGCGATATGGCGGCACACTGCACCTTTGCCCCGAGTGATGATGTTGCCGTGCGGCTTCGACCCAACGCGTTCCGAAGGGCACTGAGGAACTTGCTTGAGAACGCCGTTCGCTACGGTGGTGCCGCAAAAGTCAGCTGGGCGACCCACGGTTCGAACCTCGTACTCAACATCGATGACAATGGGCCCGGCATTCCCGTCGACCAGTTGGAAAAGGTCTTCGATCCGTTCTATCGCCTCGAGCAATCGAGGTCTCTGGAAACGGGCGGTTATGGGCTTGGGCTCTCAATCGCGAGGACAATCGTCCAATCCCATGGCGGCGATATCCAGCTGGTCAATCAGAACAGCGCGGGTTTGCGCGCTGTTGTCACCATCCCGTTGGATGAAACCGAACTGACCGAAGGAGAAACAGATGAAACTGAACGCGTTGATCCTGCCGTTGCTGGCCAGCTTGCCCGCCAGCATGGCGCAGGCTGATGGACCAGGCTCCTGGACGGGGCACATGTGGGGCAGTGGCTATGGCTTTATGGGCGGCTTCATGATGCTCGCCTTCTGGGGTGCGCTGATCGCATTGGTGGTGTTTCTGGTGTTCAGGCTGCGGGACAATGGCACCCGTCCCCTGGACTCGGACGCGCAGGAAGCGCTCAGGCGCCGCTTTGCAAATGGGGAAATCGACGAAGAAGAGTTCCGTCGCCGCAAAGCAACGCTCGACGAATAGACCCCGCCGCGGACGCCAAAGCCGTCCGACGCGACGCCCACCGACGCTGAATAGGAAAGAACGCCATGGTCCCGGAAATTGGTCACTTCGCACTGGCCCTCGCACTGGCGCTTGCGCTTGTTCAGAGTGTTCTACCGATTGCAGGTGCGTCGCGTAGAAATGCCGTCTGGATGAAATCCGCCCAGGCGACGGCAATAGGACAAGTGCTGTTTGTGGCCATCGCCTTCGCAGCGCTGATGCAGGCTTTCATCGTCAGCGATTTTACCGTCAGGAACGTCGTCGAGAACTCCCATTCGCTCAAGCCAATGCTCTACAAGGTGGCCGGGACCTGGGGCAGCCATGAGGGTTCGCTGCTGCTCTGGATCCTGATACTCGCGGTGTTCGGCGCGGGCGTCGCCTGGTTCGGATCGAACATCCCCGCCGAGACCAAGGCGCGCACCTTGTCGGTGCAGGCGTGGATCAGCGTCGGCTTCCTGTCCTTCCTGCTGCTGACGTCGAACCCCTTCGAGCGGGTGTTTCCGCCGCCGCTCGACGGCAATGACCTCAACCCGTTGCTTCAGGACATGGGTCTCGCCATGCACCCGCCGCTCTTGTATTTCGGGTATGTCGGCTTCTCCATCGTGTTTTCCTTTGCCGTTGCGGCTCTTCTGGAAGGGCGCGTCGATCCGGCCTGGGCCAGATGGGTCCGCCCGTGGACATTGGCCGCGTGGGTCAGCCTTACGGCAGGTATCGCTCTTGGATCGTGGTGGGCCTATTATGAACTGGGCTGGGGCGGCTGGTGGTTCTGGGACCCGGTCGAGAACGTGAGCTTCATGCCCTGGCTTCTGGGCACGGCGCTGCTGCATTCCGCCATCGTCACCGAAAAGCGCGACGCGTTCAAAAGCTGGACCATCCTACTTGCCATCCTGACTTTCTCGCTTTCGCTGCTCGGGACGTTCATCGTCCGGTCAGGCCTGCTTACATCCGTGCATGCCTTCGCCGTCGATCCAGAGCGCGGGCTTTACATTCTGGGTCTGCTGGCCGTGTCCATCGGTGGGTCGCTGGCGCTCTACGCCTGGCGGGCGCCCGAAATGGAGCCGGGTGGTCTGTTTCGCCCGATCAGCCGCGAGGCCGGGCTGCTCGTGAACAACCTCATTCTGGCCGCCGCTACGGGAACGGTCCTGTTCGGGACGCTTTATCCGCTGATCCTCGAGGCTATCACGGGGGACAAGATCTCGGTGGGTCCACCTTTCTTCAATGCGGCTTTCATTCCGATGATGCTGGCGCTGGTCGTGTTCATGGGTCTTGGTCCATTCCTGTCGTGGAAGCGGGCTGATATCGCCGGGTTGCTCGATCGCATTCGGTTCGTGGTCGTTCTGGCGTTCATCGCAGCTTTGGCCGCATGGTATCTTCTGAACGGTGGGCCGATCATGGCCTATCTTGCCATCCTTGGCGCAGCGTGGCTGCTTTTTGCAACCCTACGGGAATGGGCGCTACGCATCCGCCTGTTCGAGGTTCCCCTTGCAGAGAGCGCGAGACGCGCGCGCAACCTGCCACGCGCCTCTCACGGTATGACACTCGCCCATGCCGGCGTCGCTGTGTTGATGATGGGGATGATCGGCTCGACCGGATGGAAGAGTGAGGAGATCGTCTTTGCCGCCCCCGGGACCGAAGTCACGATCGCGGGGTTCGACATCACCTTCGAAGGGGCCACACAGGTTCAAGGGCCGAACTACATCGCGGATCGCGGCACCCTTGTGGTCCGTCGGGATGGCGAGCTGGTCACGACGCTTTTCCCAGAACGCCGGTATTACCCGGTCGCGGAAAGCCAGACGACGGAGTCGGCCATCCGCTCTACATTGGCGGGTGATCTCTATACGTCGATTGCAACGCCAGCCTCCGATCAAGTGAACAACGCCGGAGCATGGACCCTTCGGATCCTCTATGAACCGCTCGTCAACCTGATCTGGATCGGCTCGATCCTGCTGGTGATCGGTGGCTGTTTGTCCTTGTCGGATCGCCGTTTGAGGGTCGGGGCGCCGCGCCGCGCCAAACAGCCAGCCAGCGATGCTGTTCCTGCCGAGTAGGAGAGAAGATGAAACGTCTCATTGCCGGGCTGCCGTTTATTGCGGCGGTCATATTCGGGGGTTTTTTTCTCTGGGGGCTCAATCCCGACCGGGATCCCAACGAGATCCCTTCCGTCCTGATCTCGCAACCGGCCCCGGCGTTCGACCTCGATCCCGTGCCGGGGTTGGAGACACCCGGCCTGGCCCGAAGCGATCTTGTAGGCAACGAACGACCGGTCGTGGTCAATGTCTTTGCGTCCTGGTGCGTGCCCTGCCGCGCGGAACATGCCGTGTTGACACGCTTTGTCGAACGCGAGGGCATGCGGTTGTTCGGCATCAACTACAAAGACAAACCAGAAGATGCCGTGAAGTGGCTCAATGACCTCGGCAATCCCTACGAACGGATCGGGTCCGACCTTTCAGGCCGGACAGGGATCGAATGGGGCCTTTCAGGCGTGCCGGAAACCTTCATCGTCGATGGCGATGGTACTGTTCTGTTTCGCTATGTCGGGCCGGTCGTGGGTCCGGACGCCGTCGAACGGTTCACGCAAGCCCTGAAGCAGGCAGGCGCACTGCCAAAGGGAGCAGCATCATGAGACAGTTGATTTTCGCGTTTTGCATCGGGCTCTTTCCCTTTGCCGCCAATGCGGTCGAACCAGACGAAATGCTGACCGACCCGGTATTGGAACAGCGTGCGCGGGAGATTTCCAAGGATCTGCGATGCGTCGTCTGTCAAAACCAGGACATCGACAGTTCGAACGCGGGTGTGGCGCGGGACTTGCGTCTGCTCGTACGCGAGCGACTGGTCACCGGAGACAGCGACGCGGAGGTGATCGAATACATTCGGGCGCGGTACGGGGATTACGTGCTGCTCAAACCGCCTCTGGAGCCTGCGACCTACGCGCTTTGGTTTGCGCCGATCGCTTTCGTTCTGATCGGGGTTTTCGTTGGTGGCGGGGTACTGATGAGTCGGCGAAAGCAAGAGGCTTTTGAAGATTTGGGCGCGGAGGATGAGAACACCGTGTCCGAAATTCTCAGACAAAACGAAGCGGGGGATGCGTCATGATCTGGGGTATTTTCGGTCTTCTGACGCTGGTCGCGATCGGAATAGTCCTCTACCCGCTGCTGCTGTCCAAATCGAACACTCTCACCAGAGGAGATGCGGTACCGGCCATCCTCGCCGATCAGATGCAGGAAATCGAACGAGACATGGACCGCGGTTTGATTTCTGAACAAGAAGCTCAAGCAGCCAGACTCGAGATCAAGAAACGGATCCTCGCGACGACCCGCAATTTGGAAGCAAAAGCCGGATCGTCCCGTAGTGGTGGCAGAGGCACTCTTGTTGTCGCGGCGGTCCTCGCGCCGGTTATTGCCGCGGGCTACTATCTGACAATGGGATCGCCGGAGGTGCCTTCAATGGCCTTCGCTGCCCGTGCAGAGGAGCGCGCACAGACTGATGAAGTGACGGCGCTGGCAATACAACTTCGCGAAAGGCTTATATCCGATCCGACCGGCGGCCCCAGCGAAGGGTGGATGCTGTTGGGCCAGACCTATCAGCGCATGGGCAGAACAGTTGATGCTGTCGAAGCATTCGAAGTTGTCGCCAAACGGGAGGATGCCACCTCCGCGACATTCTCCATGCTGGCGGAGGCTGTCGCGGTTGCCAATGATGGCGTTGTTATTCCACGGGCGAAATTGGCCATTGATCGCGCTTTGGAACTTGACCCATCCAATCCTGCGGCAACCTATTTCGAGTCTCTCTACCATCTTCAAAAAGAAGAGACGCGTAAGGCCTACGATCTGCTCGTTTCCCGGCTGAACCAGGAAAAGACGTTCGTGCCCTGGATGGAAACATACGTTTTGCAAATCAACCGGATTGCAGCGGCAGCTGACCTCCCGGTCGTCAATCTACCCAGCGGGCCGACATCCCCACCCGGCCCGAGTGCGGCAGATGTTGCGACGGCGTCGGAGATGAATGACGCGGACCGCGCGGAGTTCATCCGATCGATGGTCTCGCGGCTGGCCGAGCGTCTTGAGGATGAACCGGACGATCTGGATGGTTGGATGCGGCTGGCAAACGCCTATACGGTCCTTGAGGAGCCCGATCGCGCCGTTGAGGCCTACCGCAAGGCTGAAGCGCTGTTGGAGCAGCAGCCCGCCAGTGATCCTCGGCGTGCGGCGGTCCGTGCCGCGCTTGAGCGGCTCGGCGGCTGACTGCTGGTCGGTGTCCCGCCCGGGCAGGTCACTCCTGTCCGGCAACCTTTGCGGAAACATCCCGACCGCTGGCTTGCGCCAAGGCGTCCATCACGTCTTCGGTTGTTAGCAATTCGGACAGCACAATGCCGTTCGGTGCCGATGGTCCGTAGACGGCATTGAAGGGGATGCCGTATCTGCCGAAACTCTCAAGGTAGCGGGAAATGCGCGTGTCCGGGCGTGTCCAATCTGCCTGCATCGCCGTGACTCCAGGCGCTTCAAGCGCGCTCCGGACTGGCTCCCGGTCGATGACAAGTGTCTTGTTCGCTTTGCAAGTCAGGCACCAGTCAGCGGTCACATCGACAAAAACGACCTCTCCTGCGGACACGCGTTTCGCTATGTCCGAACGATCAAATGCGATCCAAGCCATTGCCAACTGCGGCGTCGAACGCGCAGGTGCTGATTGCTGCAAGAGAGGACCTGCGGCAATGGCCAGGACAAGGCTGGCTATGGCAATAGACCACCTGAACTGGGACTGCACATTCGGGAGAGATAGTGTCAGAACGGCGAGACCGGACAACGCCGCGACCGCGATGACAGACACAAGCCCGGCGACACCGTCGAGCACCCAGAACAGCCACACGGCGGTTGCAAGCAACAAGACCCCCATGACGCTTTTGATGATCAGCATCCATCGACCAGGCTTAGGCATGAATGCGACCAGACGCGGGAACGCGGCGATGACGAGATAGGGCAGGGCGAGGCCGAACCCGAGGCTCGAAAAGACTATGAGGATGTCCAAGCCACGCCCGGCCAAAGCAAAGGCCACAGCGGTGCCGAGGAACGGTGCCGAACAAGGCGTCGCCATGACGGCACCGAACATGCCAGTGAAAAAGTCGGCGGAATACCCGTTGCGTCCACCGGCCCCTGCAAGCCGCGTTTGAATGCCGTGTGGAAGGGCGAACTCGAACGCTCCGAACAGATTTGCCGAAAAGACGAGCAGAACAGCGATCATCACCGCAAGAAACAGCGGGCTTTGAAACTGCAGACCCCACCCGACGCTGAGGCCTGCCGTCTGGAGCGCCCAGAGGACGAGCGCCAGACCCCACATGAACGTCATGATGCCGGCGCTGGCAGCGACGAAACCGAACCGGACACGGGTTGTGTCGTGATCGGTGTGTTTGAGCACAGACGACACCTTGATGGACAGCACCGGCAGCACGCAGGGCATCACATTCAGGATCAATCCGCCCAGCAGCGCGATCGCGGCAATCCAGATCAGTTCCATCATGTCCGGTGTCGTGGCGGCCAGCTCAAAGGGTGGTGCTATTCCTTGCGCCACGCGATCCGCGATGATCGTGAAGGCCCGGTTCTCGCCGTCGGTGACGGTAATCGACGGAGCCACTGTCACATCCGTATTCGACGAGAGGATCGGCAAGCGCGCCCAAAGCAAACGATCCTCTTCTCCCAAACGGATATCGGGTTTGCCAAGCGCAACACCCATACCCAGTTCGGGAAACACATCCGGCGACTGGAGTGGTTCATCGACGCGAAGGCTGACGATCAACTCCGTGAGGTCTTCGTCGATGAAGGCATTTGCCTCGCTGACGCCGCTCGTCTTGGCCCCTTCGGGGACGCGCTCGGAAAACGTACCGATCAGCCCAGCCGAAGTGCTGTCGATGACGTTGCCCCGTCCGAGGCGAAGTGACAGGTCAAACTCTTCCGGGACACAGACATTGGAGCACACCAGCAGTTTGACCTGCGCGGAAAGAGTCACAGGTGCGCCGGGATCTTCGAGCGTTATGCGCAGCGGAAAGACGACTTCACCCGCATAACCAAAATTTTCGATGCCGAAGGCGGTGAAGCGCGTCGGGGCGGGCCACATGAATTCGACATCTGCGACGTTTTCGGAACCGCTCCATTCGACCGAAGGCGGTATTCCCACCTCGCCCGCCGACCGCCAATAGGTCTTCCAGTTTTCGTTCAGTTGAAGGTGAAGCCCGGCTGACAGAGTCTGTGTGTTCTCGGGAACGCCGTCCTGTACACTAATGAGATGCGCGGTGAGTGGCGCGCTCTGGTATTCAGCAGAGGTTGCTGCCGCGACACTTCCAGAGACAACGGCCAGGAGCACGAAGGGAATAAGCAAAACCCGTCGCAGGATCAAAAGGCAATCGATCAAGATACCTGCTTCCTTCCCATATTTTCCGCAGATTTCGCCAGGACGGCGGAAATTGCGTCAAAGTCCACCTGTGGCAAAACCCTGACGACCGTCCGCACAGACAATTCGCGCAACGCCAGTCGCAGAAGATGAAAGGGTTCGACACCCATCCGGCAGAAGGTCTGACGCTTGCTTCGTGGACACGATAGCGCCGCGATCCGAGCAGTCTTCAAGACTTCCTGCACATCCCCCAAGCATGAAACCCGACAACAGCAACGCGCCTACGCGTACCTTCCCGCGCACATCACGGCCTGTCGCGGACCACGACTGGAATCGCGGAGGTTATGGGCTCGGTCGTTTCCTCGATAGTATCCTTTGCCTTGTCGGAATGGCACGATTTTCCCATGAACTTGTGCATCACGAGATGCGCCCCAACGCACAGCAGGAGCGGGGCGAAAGCCGCTGCATTGCCCCACATGCCCGCCAATGTGCCGCCGGCAAGAAAAAACCCCGCAACGGGCAGCAGCATGACGACGCAACACGCCATCATACCATAATGCATGAGCCTGTCCGTGATCGGCTTTTTTCTGTGGCTGTGGTGGTCCATGACACCCTCTTTGTCTCGTTCCCGGCGTCATTTGCGACCCTCCAGCAGGGTAAGGTCAAGGATACAAATGGATACACTTCTCGCGGCCTTGTCAGGTTGCCTGATGCCGGGTCTCCCGTAAAAGACATGTACAAACCGTAGGCTAGGAGTGTGTCATGACGACATCGCGAAACAACAAGATCAATCGACGAAGCCTGTTGGGGTATGCGGCTGTCGCTTTGGTTGCACCAAGCGTGGTTCGAGCCGAAACCATTCGCCGCAACATTTCTTCTTTCCGAGTTCATGACTGGCAAGATCACTTCGACGCACTCGGAAAGGGGATCATCATCTCCGATACCGTGACGAAGGCGCTCCAGCATTGGACATCAGATGGCGAAATGCGGATCTACCCAACGTCCGTTCCGCTGACCGACGAACTCACCAAACGCGGTTACACCGAAGTGGTGGAAAAACGCAAAAACCCCAGCTGGGCGCCAACGCCCTCCATGCGGGAACGCAATCCGGAATGGCCGGCTCGTGTCGAGGGGGGTGATCCGGACAACCCATTGGGTACTCGTGCACTGTACCTGTCGTGGCAGTACTACCGTATTCACGAGACACAGGATACGCGCAAGATCGGCCGCCGGTCGTCAAACGGCTGCATCGGCCTGTTCAACGCACAGATCGAGGAAGTCTACGAGCGGGCACCTGTCGGCACTCAAGTCAAACTCATCTGACCCAACGGGCAAGGCGGAAGATACAGGCATGGACAAATTGACTGCGCTGATTGGTGCCGTTTTTGTTATCGGCGGGGGTTTTGCCGTTTGGCAGTTCGTTGGAGCGGAAGATACAGCGGTTGGCCACTCCATGACGCCACCCGACACAAGTGAGATCGCTGAAGGCGGCCCGATCGTTCAGGTCCAGCTGCCTTCCCAACTCTCGCAACAGGCGGCGCTTGGAAAGAGCATATTCGAGGCAAAGTGTTCCGAGTGTCACGGCGAAAATGCCGCCGGTCGCAACGGTGTTGCGCCGCCTCTCGTGCACAAGATCTACGAACCGAGCCACCATTCGGACATGGCTTTTGTTCTGGCAGCTCAAAACGGCGTCCGTGCACATCACTGGAATTTCGGTAATATGCCTAAGATCGAGGGATTGACCCAAGGAGACGTCAAGATGGTGGCCGCCTATGTCCGCGAATTGCAGCGGGCCAACGGGATCAACTGATGCGTTGGTCGAAGACGAACCGATGGATTCTGTCGGCCGTTTTCGGCCTTTTCCTTGTAGTTCTCGGGGTGCCAGAGGCGCCGGTATATCATGGTGAAACGTCGTTGGGGCAGGAATACCATGGTCACGAAGACGCAGGGCCATCGACCGAGGCCTCTGGCCACTGCCATCCAGGCCTCGATTGTTCTGTCCCGGCAGCGTTATTGCTTCAGCCGAACATGGCGTACGAGCCTTCTTTTCTGAAAGCCGTCATGCAAGACGGCGCGACCCAACGAACCGAGTTGCGCCCCACCAGCGATCCTCCACCGCCGCGACGGTGGGTCTGATTTCACATCGCTCGAAAAGCAGACCCAAAGAAGGATCGAAGACATGAAAAAGACGACTATCGTAGCGGCAGTGTTGATTGCAGGTACTGCGGTCGCGGCATTTGCGCATAGCGGTGCCACGGGCATCGTAAAGGAACGCATGGATGCCATGGCCGCCATGGGAAAGGCAGTCAAAACCGTAGCCCCGATGATGCGGGGCGAAACGGCCTATGACGCAGAAATAGTGGGCGATGCAGCGCGCCTGTTCCAGCAGCACGCCGGTGAGAGCATGACAAAGCTGTTCCCAGAGGGCACAGGTGGCATGCCCTCGGAAGCCAAAGACGAAGTGTGGACCGATTGGGACCGCTTCGCAGCACTGGCAAATCAGCTGGAAGAATACTCTGAAGGCCTGAAACGCGCAGCCGACAATGGGCTAGGCGGCATGGGCGGCAATACCTCCACGGATGGCGCCTCGATGATGGGCGGCGGATCCATGATGGGAAGCGATACAACCATGATGGGCGGGAGCACGATGATGGGCAGCGGCGGCATGATGGATGCTGCCGCCATTGCCGAAATGCCCGCCGACGCGGCATTCGCGATGACGACACAGGTCTGTTCCGCATGCCATGAACGCTTCCGGGCGGAAGAAGACTAACCATGCGCCGGTTTTTGAAACTCGTCACCGGGGTCGCCGTGCTGGGCGCGGCCGGCCTCGGCGTGGTGATTGCATGGCCTGTCGGCAGTGCAGTGACTCCGATTGCAACAGAGGGCAATGTCGACCGGGGCGCATATTTGGCGCGCGCCAGTGGGTGCATTGCCTGTCATACCAATTTTGAAGCGGGCGGCGCACCACTTGCCGGAGGGGCGCCGCTCGAAACCCCGTTCGGAACGTTCTATCCGCCCAACCTGACGACCGACCCCGAACATGGCATGGGCGAATGGACGGCAGAACAGTTCGCAAAAGCCGTGCGGCAGGGGATCGGCCCCGATGGAACGCCCTACTATCCATCTTTCCCATATACGTTCTATGCGGATTTTTCTGACCAGGATATCGCTGACCTCTGGGCGGCGTTTCAAACCGTGCCGCCCGTGGACGAACCTGCACCAGAAAACGATGTCAGCTTCCCATTCGATCAACGATGGGGGCTGAAGCTCTGGCGAGCGGCGTTCTTCTACGATCCGGATACCGAACCGGTTGAAGGGCGAAGCGGCGCATGGAATCGCGGACGGGAATTGGTGCGCGGTGCGGCACATTGCGGAGCCTGCCATACGCCGCGCAATCTTGCAGGAGGTCGCGATATCGGTGCTTCCTTTGCAGGCAACGCCCAGCTTCCCGGTGGCAGCAAGGCACCCGCGATACGGCCAAAAGACCTGGCCAAAAATGACTGGACGGTTTCAAACCTCGCTTATGCGCTCCAGACCGGCATCATCCCTTCGGGCGATGCTTTCGGCGGCAGCATGGCGGAAGTGGTTCGCGAGGGAACTCGGTTTCTGACACCTGCCGATCGCGAAGCGATGGCGCTTTTCCTGCTGAACAAGGACACGGTCGAGGCGGAGAACCCCGCGTCGAACTAACACCACGCGGGGGCAACAAGCCCCCGCTTTCTCGAGGATCGAAATGAGACAAACACGTCGGGATTTCTTGCGCCATGCAACACTGGCGGCCTGCGCGGCGGCCATCCCGCGGTCGGCTTTTGCCGCAACCCCGTTCGAGGACGTGGTTGCCAAGGTTGCACGTCAACAGCTTCTTCCGGACACCTACCCGGAAACAGAGATCTGGGGCTATGACGGCCTTGTTCCGGCCCCGGAAATCCGGGTCGCTCAAGGCGATCGGGTGCGCCGCAGGTTCCGCAACGAGGTACCCGATCCCAGTTCGGTTCACTGGCACGGAATCCGGATCGATAACGCGATGGATGGCGTTTCAGGGCTGACCCAAGAGCCCGTGGCACCTGGTGAAACCTTTGACTACGACTTCGTCGTACCGGACGCCGGGACCTATTGGTACCACGCGCATAATCGCTCATACGAGCAGGTCGCGCGTGGTTTGCGCGGTGCTTTGATCGTCGAAGAGGCCAATGGACCGGACATCGACCGCGAGGAAGTCATCGTTCTGGAGGACTGGTTGCTCGATCCCGAAAGCGGGCAGCTTTTCGACAATTTCGAGCAGCCTATGATGATGAGCCACGGTGGACGCATCGGCAACTTTATCACGACCAATGGGCGCTATGACCTGACCTTGTCCGCGAAGCGCAACGAACGCATTCGCTTGCGGATCATCAACGCAGCAAGCGCGCGGATTTTCCCGCTGACGCTCTCGGGGTTGAGTGGCTGGAGGGTGGCCGTCGATGGAATGCCAATCGGCCAACCCCAGCAGATTGACGGCGAGTTGATCCTCGGCTCGGCACAGCGCGTCGACTTAATTGTCGATGTGACCGAAGACGAAGGCGGCGTGGCCCATTTGCTGCGCATCGGCGATGACGATCAACCGACCCCGCTCGTGAGTTTTCCGATCGACGGCACAGCCAGTTCAGTACCAAGAGGCAAGCCACTGCCGTTGCCGCCGAACCCCGCAGCAAACGCCCCGGACCTTGCCGATGCGCGAGATTTGCGACTGGTCATGTCCGGCGGTGCAATGGGGCGGATGCAGTCCGCGTTGCTCGGTGGGGAACGTCTTGGATTCCGTCAGCTTGCCCAAGCGGGCAAATTCTGGGCCCTGAATGATGTCGCCGATATGACCGACACGCCACTGGCCGATCTATCCCTGAACGAGCCGGTGCGCTTGAAGATCGAGAACCAGACCGTGTTCCCACATGCGATGCACCTGCACGGGATGCATTTCCGTGAGCTGCGCCCCGACGGCGCGTTCGGGCCGATGCGGGACACGATCCTGTTGGCCGGCAACGAGTCCCGGGAGATCGCCTTTACGGCAGACAATCCCGGCAAGTGGCTGTTCCATTGCCACATGCTCAGCCACGCCGCGTCCGGCATGACAACCTGGATACGGGTCACATGAGGTATCTCGTTTGGTCCGTTCCGATCACTGTCGCAGCAGCCGCCTTCACGTATTGGCTCTCGACCAGTGCATCCTCGGATGTCGGCAGCGCGTCCAAGGCGGAGAGCTACGACATCGAAGAAGGCGCGTTGCTCTACGCAGAAAACTGCGCGTCTTGTCATGGCGTGGATCTGGAAGGCCAGCCGGAATGGCGAACGCCGGGCGCGGATGGGCGCTTGCCAGCACCACCGCATGATGAGACGGGTCACACCTGGCATCATCCTGACAGCCTGCTCTTCGATTACACAAAACTGGGGGGTGCAACGCTTCTGGCGCGTCAGGGCGTCGAATTCGACAGTGGCATGCCCGGTTTCGCAGACGTGCTGACCGACCAGCGAATTCACAACATCCTGGCCTTCATCCGGTCCACCTGGCCAGATCGCATCCGCGAAGTCCAGGCCGCGCGGACAGAAGCCGACGAACAACGGGGAGAGAACTAAAATGCGTTTCAGACAAGCCTTCACGACGGTCGCGATAGCTGCCTTGCTTCCGCTACCGGCACTCGCCGACGAACTGTCAGAGTCCCGGGTCAAGGAACTTGTGCTGGAAGCAATCCGCGAGAACCCGGAGATTGTCATGGAGGCCGTCGCCATCCTTGAACAAAGGCAGGCGCAAGCGCAGGAGCTCAGTCAGGCCCAAGTTCTGAATGACCAGCGCGATCTGATCGAGAACGATCCGAATGCGCCGGTTCTCGGCAACGCGGAAGGGGACGTCACCGTTGTGGAATTTTTCGACTACAACTGTCCTTATTGTCGGCGGGTCAAACCCGAGGTGCGGGCTTTGATCGAAGACGATCCAAACATTCGCCTCGTCTATCGTGAATGGCCCATTCTCGGAGACGGATCGGTGTTCGCCGCGAAAGCGGCCTTGGCAGCGCGCAAGCAGGACAAATACGAAGAGTTTCACTGGGCGATGATGGGGCTGGAAGGCCGCGCGGAAGAGGCCTCCGTGCTGCGCGTTGCCGAGGAGATCGGCCTGGATATCGCACAGTTGCGCAAGGACATGGAGGCCCCCGAGGTCGAAGAGCACATTGCGACATCCATGCAACTGACCCAAGCTCTGGGCTTTAACGGCACGCCGTCTTTCGTGATCGGTGACGCGCTGGTCCCGGGCTTCGTCGAAAAGGCGCAGCTTGTCGACTTGGTCGAGGAAGCCCGCAAAGTCGAAGACTGAAATTCTGTGCCCGGACCGCCCTTGGGTGGTCCAGGCACTGCATCAAGCGGCCGCAGGTTCCACGTTGTAGCCCGCATCCCGAATGATCGCTAGGACTTGATCGGCTGGTAACACGCTGGCGACACGCACATGTCGGGCAGAAAGGTCACATTCTACGCCTGCATTCGGATCTGCGCTCTTCACCGCGCTTTCGATTGCTGCGGTGCAATGTCCACAGCTCATGTCCGGAACGCTGAACTTCATCGGAACCACTCCTTGATCTGATTTCTGTCGGTGACATGGGGCTTCCCCCCGCTGGAAGGTCAAGTGAAGAAATTTATTTGGCGCCCTCCCATTGACCCTCCAGTAACTGGAAGCCTCATATTCCACTTCGAATGGAAAAACAGGTGACACATATGCCCGAACCCAAACAGATCAGCCTGCCGATCGAAGGCATGTCATGTGCGTCCTGCGTTGGCAGGGTCGACCGCGCATTGAATGCAATCGACGGCGTAGAGGATGTGTCGGTGAATCTTGCATCCGAAACCGCGCGTATGAGCGTGGACGCGCTCAAGCGCGTTCCGGAAATCATCGAAACCCTTCGCGAGCTGGGCTACCCCGCGCGGACGGCCAAGGCCGAACTCACGATTGCAGCCATGTCCTGTGCCTCTTGCGTCGGGCGGGTCGACAAGGCGCTTTCCGCGGTGCCTGGAGTGGTCGAGGTGAACGTCAACCTCGCCTCCGAGACGGCGACGGTGGTTTACGTCGAAGGTCTTGTCACGACATCCGATCTGGTAAATGCAAGCGGCGCGGCAGGGTATCCAGCAACCGTGGCAACGGCCCAAGCCGGTGACGACAGGGTTGCGCGCAAGGAGGAAGAGGCTCAGGCGCTTGCCAAACGGGTCACCTTTGCAGCCATCCTCGCCTTGCCGGTCTTTTTGATCGAGATGGGTGGCCACGTCATTCCGGCCGTTCATATGCTTATCGAGACCACGATTGGTCAGCAGACGAGTTGGCTTCTTCAATTCGTTCTCACGACAATCGTTCTCTTCGGCCCGGGCCGGACGTTTTACACCAAGGGTTTCCCGGCCCTATTCCGGGGCGCGCCCGACATGAACAGCCTCGTCGCGGTCGGCACCGGGGCGGCTTACTTCTATTCCGTAGTTGCGACATTCATACCATCGGCCTTGCCTGACACGCTGCGCTCTGTCTACTTCGAGGCGGCAGCGGTCATCGTCGTCCTCATCTTGCTGGGGCGTTTTCTTGAAGCGCGCGCTAAGGGGAGAACGGGCGCGGCCATCCAGAAGCTGCTGGGGCTTCAGGCGCGGACCGCGCGTGTGGTGCGGGACGGTGAAAACGTCGAGATCGAGATCGATGCGCTGGTTCAGGGTGACATCGTCATCGTGCGTCCCGGCGAACGCATCGCGGTCGATGGTGAGGTCATCGAGGGGACCAGCCGCGTCGACGAAAGCATGCTGACAGGCGAGCCGATCCCCGCTGAAAAGAGTGCCGGAGATCCGGTGACCGGCGGGACGGTCAACGGCGCTGGAAGTCTGCAATTCCGCGCCACAAGGGTCGGCGCCGACACAACCCTGGCGCAGATCATTCGCATGGTCGAAGAGGCCCAGGGCGCCAAGCTGCCGATCCAGGGATTGGTCGACCGGATCACCTTGTGGTTCGTACCTGCCGTCATGGCGATCGCGGCGGCGACCGTGCTGGTCTGGCTGGTTTTCGGGCCTGATCCGGCCCTGACAATGGCGCTGATCGCCGGTGTGTCGGTGCTGATCATCGCGTGCCCCTGCGCGATGGGGCTTGCGACGCCGACCTCGATCATGGTCGGGACGGGACGTGCTGCGGAAATGGGCGTCCTGTTCCGCAAGGGCGACGCCTTGCAGCTACTTGATTCCGTTGATGTGGTCACCCTCGACAAGACAGGCACGGTGACCGAGGGGCGACCCGCACTGACTGACCTTGTGCTGGCGGAAGGGTTCGATCGTTCAACAACGCTCTCGAAGATCGCCGCCGTGGAGTCGCTCTCCGAGCATCCTGTCGCGGACGCCATCGTCCGCGCCGCCCGGGGCGACGGCGCCCCGCTTGTGGGGGCCGAAGGTTTCCAGTCGGTCACCGGTTACGGCGTGCGCGCCTTGGTCGAAGGCGCGGAGGTGTTGGTTGGGGCCGACCGCTACATGACGCGGGAAGGCATTGACATCTCGGCATTGGCACCAGAGGAAACGAAGATCGCGAGCAAGGGTCGGACGGCGCTTTACGCTGCCATAGATGGACGTATCGCCGCCGTGATCGGCGTCGCCGATCCGGTCAAACCGGCAAGCCGCGCAGCCATCGCAGCGCTGCACGAAAAGGGTCTTGCGGTTGCGATGATCACCGGGGACAAACGCGAAACCGCCGAAGCCATCGCCCGCGAAACCGGCATCGACCATGTCGTCGCCGGCGTTCTGCCAGACGGCAAGGTCGCGGCGCTCAACAGTTTGCGCGAGGGCGGCAAGCGCATCGCCTTTGTCGGCGACGGGATCAACGACGCCCCGGCGCTGGCGCATGCCGATGTGGGCATCGCCATTGGAACCGGCACCGATGTGGCCATCGAATCTGCGGATGTCGTCCTGATGTCGGGCGATTTGCGCGGCGTGGTGAACGCCTTCGAAGTATCGCGGCGGACCATGCGCAACATCCGGCAGAACCTGTTCTGGGCCTTTGCCTACAACGTGGCACTTATTCCGGTCGCTGCCGGGGTGCTCTATCCGGCCTTTGGGTTGCTCCTGTCACCAATCCTTGCGGCGGGTGCGATGGCGTTGTCCTCGGTGTTTGTCCTGACCAATGCCCTGCGGCTGCGGCGCATCGCGCCTGCGATGGACGAGCAGCGCGCAATCCCGGCAGAGATGGCAGCCGCCACTCCTGCTCCAGCAGAATAACGGAGGTCCGACATGAACATCGGAGACGTTGCCCGACAATCGGGTGTGCCCGCCAAGACGATCCGCTACTACGAGGACATCGGTCTGATCCGCCCGAACCGTAGCGAGAACGGCTATCGCGCGTTCACCGAGAACCACGTTCACAAGCTGGCGTTTCTGGGTCGCGCACGGGCCTTGGGGTTCACCATCGAAGATTGCAGGACGCTCCTGTCGCTCTACGAGGATGAAAACCGCGAAAGCATGCAAGTGAAGGCGGTTGCGGAAGACCATCTGCGCCAGATCGAGGAAAAGATCGCGAAACTGCAATCCATGCGCGCGACGCTCGCCGAACTGGTGGAAAAATGTGCCGGGGATCACCGGCCCGACTGCCCCATCATCGAGGATCTGTCGCCGGAGCGGTTGGCCAAGTGACAGGCAAGAAGGGGCTGTACCTCAGAACCAGATCGCGCGGACCGGCATCCAGATGCCCATGAAGATCATCATCAGGTTTTCCGTCAGCGAAATGAACCCCAGCGGGACGGAACTGTCACCGCCGACGCAGGCGCATTTCAGCTCTCTCTTGTCGATATAAACAGCCTTGAACACGCTGACAGCGCCGACCGTGCCGATAAACAGGGCAACAGGCGCCGAGAGCCACAGCAGCGCGCCGGCAGTCATCAGGACACCTGCCAACGCTTCGCCGAACGGGTAGACCTTGCCGTATCGCACCCATTTGCGCGCCAGCAGATCGTAGTTGAGGAACATCGTCGAAAACCCTTCGACATCCTGCAATTTCTGGATCGCGAGAATGGTCATGGACAGCGAAATGAACCATTCGAACCCCCGCAAGGTAAGGACCGACCCGTACTGGTGCCAAGACAGGCCCAATGCCAACAGCGCGGCAACGGAAAAGATCGCGATGACCGGCTGGTAGGTCGTGTCGCTTTGCTCTTCCTCGGGTGGGTCAATGTCGAAAAACACCCTGAGATCATCGTAACCGCCGATCCGTTCGTCCCCGATGAAAGTCTGCGGCGTCGTCTCGACCCCGTGCTTCTCCATGAAAGCATCGGTGTCTTCACGGGTGTCAAGCGGATGGTCTTCCACCTCGAAGCCTTGCCGCTCCAGCAGGTCTTTCGATTTCAGACCGTAGGGGCAGACATGGCCCGGCATGACCATGCGATAAAGCTGCGCGGATTTACTGTCTGTGTCGCGGGGCATGTCCTTTCCTCCTTATCCGCTGCACGTAAGTTGACCACGGAACCCGGCTTCGTAGTCGGTTCCCGCGCTGACGATCAGATCGGTCAGGTCACCGTTCGTCTCTGCGATCTCGGCCGACAGCGGGCCTTCAGAAAATGCATTTTCGCCCTGCGCATTCAGGCGCACCAGATCACCGCTGATCTTCATTGCGGCGGCAGACCCTTCGCCGGTTTCACCAGTCACCAGTACAGCCGGACTGTCCGAGGTGTAAGCAAAGCGGCAATTTCCGCCATTCGGGAACACCGCAGCGATTTCGTCTTCCGTCAGAAACTCAGGATCGACCTTCGACACGACCTCCGTTTGAAGCGCCTGTTGCGCATCCACAACCTGCGCCGGCGTTTCGCTTCGCGTGGCCGATGCTTCGCCGTTTGCTCCAATGTCAGCAATAAGGTAGCGCATTTCGGCGATTTCCTTGTCCTGCGCATAGATAATGTCGTCTGCGAGCCCCCGGACGCGCGGGTCGGTGATCTCGGCACGAGTCGACGTCATGATGGCGATCGAGTGGTGCGGGATCATGGCGCGCATGTAGGACCTGTCCTGCACCGTGAATTGCCCGCGAACCAGCCAGAGGCTCGCCGCGAAAAGGACTATTGCGCCAACGAAAATCGCGATGTTGGCTTTGGTGTTCTGATACATGGACAACATGTACGCCAACATGATCACGGCCATGGTCGCCCCCATCAGGATGGCCATGTAAAGGCGTGTCTCCGAAAAGAAGATATGGCCCCAAAGATAGGTGTTCAGGTACATCAGAACGAACATGACCACGGTCGATGTTCCGATCATCATAAAGAATCGTGAGTAGTGCATTTCCAGTCACCTCCTTGCAGTTCTCTGTAAAACAACAACATTCCAGCGCTGGAGAGTTCCAAAAGCACGAATTTTCGTAGTTTCAAGGCAACAAAGGCGCGTCGTTTGCCCCGGTTCACGGCTTCTTTTCTTTGCCCCTGACGCGCACTGAATTTTCATGGGTCCGAGGAGATCGCGCCATGCAGAATTTCACGAGACGAGAATTGATTTGTGCCGGAGCGATGGGTTGCTTTCTGCCCACAACTGCCTGGGCCCACAAAGTCAAATTGCCCGAACGGTTCGAACCACAATTGGTAAACATCCGTCGTGGTGACTGGGTTAAAGGCGATGTCCACGTCGTTCCCGACGATTTTTTCCTTTATTTCATGCTCGAGGACGGGATGGCGATCCGCTACGGGGTCGGGGTAGGGCGCAAAGGTTTGTACGAACCCGGAGAGTTCACGGTAGCGCGCAAGGCCAAATGGCCATGGTGGCGGCCAACGAACGCCATGATCCGGCGCGAGCCACGCAAATACGCAAAGTACAAGGATGGACTGAAAGGCGGGCCAAACAACCCGCTCGGGCCCGCGCGCTCTATCTCTACGATGCCGAGGGACGCGATACCTATCTTCGCATTCATGGAACGAACGCCCCGGAGACAATTGGGTCTGCCGTGTCGAATGGATGTGCGCGGTTGACGAATGAACATGTGAAGAATCTGTACGAACGCGTTGAAATCGGCGCCCGCGTCTTCCTGTATCCCAAAGTGACAACGGCGTGAGGAGTGTTCTGTCGCCTTGAAGTTCCTCTTCCGGAAATGGCACAAGTGCGGCAGTTGGCGAAAGCCAGTCTATCATTCATGAGGTGACGGAATTGTCTTTGAGCCGGAGGTCTTTCCTTGGCGGGATGACCGTTGCGCTGGCTGGTACCCGCTTGCCAGCAGCGACACACGAGTTGATCCTCGCGCCCCAATCGATCAAGGCGCACCTTGCTGGGTACGACGTGTCGATGTTGGGCTTCAACGGTGGTCTGCCGGGCCCAGAAGTCAGAATGCGACAAGGACAAACCGCCCGCATTACCCTCGATAACCGATTGGAGGAGGGCGCTCTCGTTCACTGGCATGGGTTGCGGGTTCCAAATCGGATGGATGGTGTCAACGTCCTCACTCAGGATGTGGTCATTCCGGGCGACTCGTATCGTTATCAATTCGGCGTCCCGGATGCCGGCACGTATTGGTATCACTCGCATTACCTGTCTTACGATCAGGTCAGCCGCGGTCTTTTCGGCGCCTTCATCGTCGAGGAGCAAAATGCGCCGGCTGTCGACCATGACATCGTTGTTCAGTTCTTCGATGTCTTGCTGGATCAGTCCGGGCAGTACGACGAAGCGTTCAACCCGGCCCATTTCGCAACCGAGGGCCGTATCGGCAATACGGTCACGGCACTTGTTTTCAATGGAACCGGCAAGACTGTGAAACGAGGCGACCGTCTGCGACTGCGTCTCATAAATCCCTCTATCGACAGGGTGTACCGTGTCGGCCTGGATGGTTTGATAGGCAAGATCGCTGCACTGGATGGCATGCCTCTGGCGCATCCTCGGACGCTCGAACCGATCCTTCTCGCTCCGGGGCAAAGATGCGATGTGATTGGTGATGCGACCGGGCCTATTAGATTCGACGACAGCTTTGGAGAACAGACGTTGAGCCTTGGCGAAATCGCTGTTTCCGGTTCCCGTGAGCCCGCGAAAGCGCCCATCACCGCATTGCCCGCCAACCGAATGCCCGCCCCGAAAGACCCCGGCCAAACCGCGGAGCTGGTGCTCCAGGGAGGTGCGGGAAGCGCGTCCCACAACGGCACAGGGACATGGGCGCTCAATGACGTATCCGGCCTGCCTCGAAGGCCTTTCCTATCCGCCGCGCAGGGGACGACCGCGCGCATTTCGATCCGCAACGAAACCGGGTTCCCACACGTCATGCATCTGCATGGCCACCATTTCTGGGAACTCGATGCGGCGGGTGAAGCCGGTCCATACCGGGACTCGACCTATCTGGATACCGGCGAGACGCGGGATATTCTCGTCGTCCTGGACAATCCGGGATCGTGGATGCTGCATTGCCACATGTTGAGCCACCAGGCCGACGGTATGGCAACGTGGATCAGAGTCGGCTGAGGGTCGCGACGGATACATACCGTTACAAATCTCTGAATGATAACAGCCCTTCTGCCGTTTACGTAACCTGACAAGCGAGAAACAGGTCCATCGATTGCCAACGGGAGCGTTCATTGACCCTGACACCAAAATCTCTCGGCATGACTGCGGCGGCAGGATCAGCCGCCTTGCTGTTAGGGGCCTTCGTTTTCCAGGCTCTTGGCTACGCGCCTTGCGCAATGTGCATCTGGCAACGCTACCCACACGCAATCGCCATTGGAATGGGCGCTATGTTGCTCTTTGCTCTGCCGATCCTCCCAATCCTGATAATCGGTGCCCTGTCGGCACTCAGCACATCCGCGTTGGGAGTGTTTCATACCGGGGTCGAGCGCGGCTGGTGGGAGGGACCGACTTCTTGCACAGGATCCGGCCTCGATGTCTCTCAAATGTCGGTATCGGAATTGCTGCCCTCTGCCAGTTCAAGTGCTTCGACTCTTGTTCTGTGCGATGAGGTTGTCTGGGAATTACTGACGTTGTCCATGGCCAGTTGGAACGCGATCCTGAGCGGTGTCCTTACTTGCCTCTGGTTAGTCGCGATCGCAAAGAGCCTTAAGGTTCGGTGGCGTGGGGCAGCGGACGTTTCTTGAAACGTCCCGCATTCATCGAAAACAAACAAAGGGCTTCGTTTCATGGTTACAAGACGACACTTTCTTGCACTCTCCGGCTCGCTGTTTTCAGCGTCTCTGAGTTCACCAGCATTCGCTAAGACCTGGCCGACAACAGCCGAAAAAGCAGCTTGGGATGCGCAGGTCACGCCCGCCAACTATGACGCTGCAACAACCAACCCATGGGGGCTGCATCCCAGGCTGCTGCCGCAACGCGTGTTGGCAAATGACGGTTTGCGCCCGGGTGACATTCACGTCGATGCGATCGCGCGCTTCTGCAGCGACACCGCTGGTGAAACAGCGCGACATTGCAGGTGGTGATTTTGGGGGAAGCGGAAGCCGGGCGTAGCCCGGATGTAGCTTCCCCCAAAATCTCGCGCGGGTTTACCCCGTGCGGTTGGCGGTGACGGCGGTCAGGGTGGTCCGATCTTCGACGAGCAAGAAGAGGATCGGATGCCCGGCCGTTTCATCACCGACCGACAACACGAGGATTACATGACCCTTCGACAGCATCACACGCAAAAGATTGCGGCAGCCAAGGCCGGCTTCAGCGTCAGCACCGGAGCCCGGATCGAACGTGACCCCCGCCCTCCATCTCAGAAACGACGTGAGCGCCGACATGGAGGCGGCAAGCCCGACCCTTTGGCCGGCCTGTGGGATGAAGAGATCGTTCCGCTGATCGAAGCGACACCGGGCCTTCGGCCGATCGCGGTGCTCGAGGAGATGCAGTTCCGTCATCCGGACCGGGACCTGAGCTCTGCGCGCCGCACCTTGGAGCGCCGGATGCGGCTTTGGCGCGCCGAACACGGGCCGGACAGGGAAGTGATCTTCCGCCAGTCACACCCGCCGGGGCGGGAGGGCATGTCCGACTTCTTCGACGCGCGCGCGCTCGGCGTCACGATTGCCGGAGTGCCCTTGGCGCATCGGATCTATCACTTCACCCTGGTCCACTCGGGCTGGGAGCATGCCGAGGTGGTGCTTGGCGGCGAGAGCTACACCGCCTTGGCTGGCGGATTGCAGAACGCCCTATGGCTTCTCGGCGGCGCCCCGCGCGAACATCGGACGGACAGCTTGTCGGCCGCCTTCGCCAATCTCGATCGGGATGCCCGAGAGGACCTGCGCACACGCTACGACGCGCTGTGTGCCGACTACGGCATGGAAGCGACCCGGAACAACCGCGGCATTGCACACGAAAACGGGTCTATCGAGAGCCGGCACGGGCATCTCAAGACCCGCTTGGAGCAGGCCCTGCTGCTGCGTGGCAGCCATGACTTCGATGAGTTGGACGACTGGCGACACTTCGTGGCCCAGGTCGTCGCGCGCCACAATGCACGGCATCGGGACCGCCTGAAGGTCGAACGGCCACATCTGCAGCCGCTTCCGGCGCGCCGTAGCTGTGATTGCGACGAGGCGCGCGTGCGGGTGACCTCGTCGGGTGGCTTCGTGTTCCGAAAGGTGTTCTACACCGTTCACTCTCGCCTGATCGGCTACGAGCTGAAGCTGCGCATCTTCGATGATCGCCTGGAGCTGTTCCTCGGCGGCACACCCCTCGAAACCCTACCGCGCGGGCGACCGCCTGCCGGTGGGCGTGGCGGCCATGGCTATGTCGTTAGCTACCATCACGTCATCCACAGCTTGCGGGCCAAGCCTCAGGCCTTCGCCAACCTGACCTACCGCGACGCGCTCTTCCCTCGCACGGAATACCGCCGATGCTGGGACGCGCTGACGGCTGCCGGACCGCTGCGGCAAGCCTGCCGGATCATGGTCGGCCTGCTGTGGCTCGCCCATGATCAGACCTGCGAGGCGGAATTGGCCGCGGCCCTCTCGGCAATCCTTGCCCGAGGCGAACTTCCGGTCCTCGGGGACCTGCACTCCCGCTTCACGCGGACCGAAGGCGATGGTGGGCCCGATGTCCCGGTCTGCATCCCCTCTGCGGGCAGCTACGATGACCTGATCCAAGGGCAGGGAGCGGCCGCATGAGCATGACCGTGGAAACCGCAACACTGCCGACCCTGCTGACGGCGCTCAGGCTGCCCACGGTCGCCCGCCTCTGGCCGGAGTTCTGCACCCGTGCCGACAAGGAGGGTTGGCCGGCCGAACGCTTGTTGGCGGCGCTGTGCGAGCTGGAACTGAGCGAGCGGGAACAGCGCCGCATCCAACGCCATCTTGCCGCTGCAAGGCTGCCGCAAGGGAAAACGCTCGACGCCTTCGACTTCCTGGCGGTACCCACCTTGAGCCAGGCGCGCGTCAGAGCGCTGGTCGAAGGCGACAGCTGGCTGCAGGCAGGGCACAATTTGCTGGCCTTCGGCCCTCCCGGCTCGGGCAAGACGCATCTCGCGGGGGCCATCGGATACGAACTCATCCAACGAGGGTACCGTGTGCTCATGGCCAGGACGTCGGACCTGGTCCAACGCCTGCAAGTGGCGCGGCAGGACCTGGCGCTCACTCAGGAGATCGCGAAGCTCGACAAGTTCGACCTGCTCATCCTCGACGACCTGTCGTACGTGCGAAAAGATCAGGCCGAGACCAGTGCCCTCTTCGAGCTCATCTCCGCACGATACGAGCGGCGCTCCATCATGATCACGGCCAATCAGCCGTTCAGTGGCTGGGACGCCATCTTCCCCGACAGGGCGATGACCATCGCCGCCATCGACCGGCTCGTCCACCATGCGACAATCTTCGAAATGAACGTCGAAAGCTACCGACGCCGTGCCGCCTATGCCGCCGCGACATCGCTCAGCGACATCGAAGATGACTGCGACAAACAACAGCCCGAAAAGGAGACCGCCAAAGCGAAAGACAACTCGCGGCCAGCGACATTGAGCAGCGACATCGAAACTTGATCTGGCGGCCGCAAACCGGCACCGTCAAAAAACGTCACCGTCATCCACCTGCGATGTCGCTCAGCACTCAACTGCGATGTCGCGCCACACGCGCGCTATCTGTACCATATCGAGGAAGGTGGCACCGCGATGCGCTACGGGGTCGCGATTGCCAAGGGCAATCTCTACGAGCCCGGCACCTACACGATTCGTCGCAAGGTCGAATGGCCACACTGGACGCCGACGCAGTCGATGATTGAGCGAGACCCAGATGCATTCGCTCAGTTTGCCGATGGAATGGAGCCCGGCCCGGAAAATGCCTTGGGGAGCAGGGCTTTGTATCTATTCGTCGGAGATCGGGATACGTACCTTCGTATCCATGGGACACCCAGCCCACGCAGCATTGGCGGCCGGGCCAGTTCGGGATGCGTGCGCATGGTGATGGCCCACATCAATGATCTCTATCCGAATGTCGCTGTCGGATCGACGGCGTTCCTTTACTCGGCCGAGGACAGCGTTACCGCTCGAAGCTGATCAATTCGTCGGACAGCGCATCTTGGGCTCACGCGCTGAGGACAGCGTCATGCAGGAAAATCTTGCAACGAATTGTTGGACGAACACTCACGGCTGTGTCGCAAGTGAATTTTCGAACTGTGCGATCGCTACGGATTTATCGTCCTCATCGTTCTCGAACAGCTTTCTGGTTCGCACACCCGGCAACTTGCCAAAATCCGCCATCAGGCGCTTTGGAAAAAATGTGCGTCCAATGGATTCAAATCCTGGTAATTGTCTGAGTACCGCGGAGGTACTGGCACTACAAAAACCGGAAGCGGCTGGGCCGCTGGCAATTGCAAGCTGTAAGGCCTGCTCCGCGACTTCGGGAGACACATCGATCTCTTGTATGACGACATGGTAGGTCTCCCGAGCATGAGCCCGCGCATAAAAATCGGCCACTTGTGGAGTAATGCCATAAAGCACATCTCCCCGTTCCGGTACCGCGCTCAGCCGGACCGTTCCTGCCGGATCGAAGATAACACGCTGCGACCCATTAATCATGACGCTGGTATGCGCACCCGCCCCGGACCTGTTATTGATCATGGTGTACAGCGTCAGCGCGGCCGGTCCGTCGTGACGGTAGGATGCACTACTGATGACTTCGGCTGAAGCATCAGGGCGCATGTCGTTTCCTGCACCGCACCCCGCCAAAATTACCAAGGTTAGAACTGAGAAAATGCGGTTCAAAAAGAGCACCCTGCAGCCTCCTGCCATGGGTGAATAATTGAATTTTCGGGATATTCAGGTCCTCTACCACTCTCGACACCAACTCTTCCGGATTTCACGTCCACCGAAACACGGGTTCGGTGTCGGTTGGTACGCGACTCCTCGACAGGTTTTTCTCTGGATATCGCAAGTCTCAGATTAAGAGGAGCGTTCGCCCCGAATTGATTTGTCGCAATTTGTAACAGACCCCGCCTTTGTGACCTCGCGATACAAAACACCGGCTCGCGTGGCATTCCGCATCTGCAGGTGCATCCCATATGGTGGCTATCGTAACACTGACACGAGGTGATCGACATGAAACGCAATACTCTACTCGCTGCAATGACTCTGGCTGCAACCGCCTTTGGTGGCGTCGCCTTGGCGGATGCCAACCATGGGCACAGTGGTCAACCTGGTGCCCAAAGTGGGGCAGGCATGATGCAGAACGGTGGTCCGGGCATGATGGGGAACATGGGCGGAATGATGGACATGATGCAGCGCATGCACGGAAACATGATGGGCGCAGGCATGGGCAGTGGTATGATGGGCGCAGGCATGGCTGGCGGCATGATGCAAATGTTCGACACCGATGGAGACGGCACAACGACGCCGGAAGAAATGCGCACGCAGCTGCAGGCCAAGCTTTCCGAGTTTGACAGCGACGGGGATGGAAACCTCTCGATTACCGAGTTTGAAGCTCTCCACAGCGCGATGATCCGCGAAATGATGGTGGATCGTTTTCAACACCTCGATGCCGATGGCGACGGCGCGGTGACGCCGGAAGAGATGGCCGCTCCGGCCGATAGGATGGAGCGGATGCAGATGATGCGGTCGAACATGGCAGATGCGCCTGCGCGGCCGGGCAACGGTCAGGGCATGGGCAACGGCTCCATGATGCAGGACAACTGAGCCAACGGGTGCCGGTTTTTTCCGGCACCCGTCCTCAAAACGCCAAAACCGTTCTCGGCCGGGACATTGAACCGAACCGCGACCTGAACCGTTTAGCCTCGTTATGCCAAAAAATAGAGACACGGAAAGGAAAATTCCCATGGCCTATACCTATGATCGCGTCCTGAAAGACACCAATATCGATGACGCAGAGATGCGTGTTCGGGATGCTTTGGCAGACAAGGGCTTCGGCGTTCTGACTGAGATTGACGTCAAAGCGACGATGAAAAAGAAACTTGATGCGGACATGCCGCCTTACCGCATTCTCGGGGCCTGTAATCCGGGCATGGCGCACAAAGCCATCGAGATCGAGCCTCGCATCGGTGCGATGCTTCCCTGCAATGTCATCCTGCGGCAAGTGGACGGCGACACCGAGGTCAGCGCGGTCGATCCTGTCGCTTCGATGCAGGCGGTGCAGAACCAAGACCTGGACGCGGTCGCCGGCGAAGTCCGCGATCTACTCCGGGACGCCCTCGACGCCGCGTGATGGCGGGATGGGCGTTGGATGCCCTGTCGCAGATCGAGCGCCTTTAGCGGTGCTCGATCAATGCCATCTAATCCCCACGTAAATTCCTGATGAGGAACTCACCCAGTGCTGCCAGCGGGATTGCCATTTCCGGATATTGGAACCGACCTCATCTCCTTCGACATCGGGGGGGTCACATTCGCACTCCGCTGGTACGCGCTAGCCTATATCTTCGGTATCCTGATTGGCTGGCGCATTTGTTTGAGTGCGATAAGCCGTCCCGCGCTCTGGACATCAGTTGGACCGCCGCTTGACCGGACGCAGATCGAAGATCTTCTGACGTGGATCATCATCGGCGTGATTGCTGGTGGTCGCCTAGGCTTTGTACTATTCTACCAGCCTGCATATTATCTCGCAAATCCCTTGGAAATTCTGATGGTCTGGCAAGGCGGCATGTCCTTCCACGGGGGGTTCGCGGGCGTTGTCATCGCTGCCTTGCTGTTCTGCCTTCGACAGAACGCGTCTTTGCTCAGCACTGGCGACTTGCTGGCTTTGGCGGCACCGCCAGGCTTGTTTCTTGGGAGGCTGGCGAACTTCACCAACAATGAGTTGTGGGGGCGGCCGACGGACGTTCCCTGGGCGGTGATCTTTCCCGGCGAAGTCGCGCAGGCCTGCCCAGGGATTAGTGGCCTCTGCGCCCGACACCCGTCCCAGCTGTACGAGGCGCTATTGGAGGGGCTCATTCTTGGAATGCTGCTCATTTATCTCGCTTGGGGCCGGGGCTGGCTGAAAATGCCCGGTGCCTTGGCTGGCGTGTTTCTGACCGGCTATGGTCTTGCCCGAAGTTTCGTCGAGATGTTCCGGCAACCGGACCAACAATTTGTGACGGCGGACAACCCGATCGGCCATGCGCTTCATTTTGGTGAGTGGGGTTTGACCATGGGCCAGTTGCTCTCCATGCCAATGGCGCTGGTCGGGCTGGCGTTGATCGTGTTCGCCCGGCGGGAACGGGGCCGGACAGCGCCACCCCGCAGAGCCGCAATGTAATCGCCGTACTGATCTCTCTTGACCCTCCCGCGGATGGAAGCCCTAGGCAAGAGAAGCATTCTCGGAAAGGACCGCAAAATGAGCACTCCCGACAGTTCTGAAACCACAGCAGCTTCTTCGGTATTCGTTTGCCCCATGCACCCTGAGGTGCGGCAGGACGAGCCCGGCAATTGTCCGAAATGCGGGATGCATCTCGGGCCGGAATCGGAGCTGGAGGTCCATTCAGCACATGATCATCACGACCACCACGCGGGTGCCGCGCCGGCGGATGGCCGATATGATCTGGTTCCTAGAGGGCATGATGGTCCCATTTACACCTGCCCGATGCACCCTCAGGTGCGGCAGCCTGATCCGGGCGCGTGTCCGATCTGTGGTATGGGATTGGAACTGGAATCCGGTGTGCCGGGCGATGAAGGTCCAAATCCCGAACTGGTGGATTTCACACGGCGGTTCTGGGTCGGCACAGTCCTGACGATCCCGCTCCTTGTCCTCACGATGGGGCCTTTCGTCGGTTTCCCCGCAGTCCGGACGTTTTTTGGCGAAAGCACTACACAATGGATCGAATTGATCCTGGCAACGCCAGTGGTCTTGTGGTGCGGCTGGCCGTTTCTGGAACGCGGATGGATTTCCTTCCGCACATTGAACCTCAACATGTTTTCCCTGATCGGCATGGGCGTTCTAGCCGCCTGGCTCTTCAGCGTCGTTGCCGTTCTCGCACCGGACATATTCCCTGATGGGTTCCGAGACTCCGAAGGCCATGTCGGCGTCTACTTCGAGGCGGCGGCTGTGATCGTGACGCTCGTGTTGCTCGGTCAGGTGATGGAATTGCGCGCACGTGAAGGAACCGGCAAGGCGATCCGCGCGCTTCTCGACATGGCGGCCAAGACCGCGCGGGTCATGCGGGACGATGGCTCCGAGGAGGAGATCCCGCTGGAGGACGTACAGGTCGGCGACCGGCTGCGCGTACGGCCCGGTGACAAGGTGCCTGTCGATGGCGTGGTTCTGGACGGCCGGTCCTCGATCGACGAAAGCATGATCTCCGGTGAACCTGTGCCCGTCGAGAAGACCGAAGGCGACCCGGTAACTGGAGCGACGATCAACGGCACTGGCAGCCTGGTGATGGAGGCGACGCGTGTCGGGTCCGACACGATGCTTGCGCAGATCGTCGAGATGGTGTCGAACGCGCAGCGATCGCGCGCGCCGATCCAGAAATACGCCGACAAGGTGGCGGGATACTTCGTTCCGGCCGTCATCGGTATCGCGGTCCTGTCCTTCATCGCCTGGGCGATCTGGGGGCCCGCGCCTGCGCTTTCCTACGCATTGATTTCGGCGGTGGCGGTTCTGATCATCGCCTGTCCCTGTGCGCTTGGCCTGGCGACACCGATGTCGATCATGACGGCAACGGGGCGGGGCGCTCAGGCCGGCGTGTTGATAAAGAACGCCGAGGCACTGGAGCGGTTCGAGAAAGTCGATACCCTGATCGTCGACAAGACCGGCACGTTGACGATGGGCAAGCCGCGGCTTGTCGACGTACTCCCGCAACCCGGCCACGACGAAGCCGAGGTTTTGCGTCTCGCCGCATCGCTTGAGCGCGGATCGGAGCACCCCTTGGCCGAAGCGATCGTCAGGGGTGCGGAGGAGCGAGATGTCAAAATGGACGAGGCACGGGACTTCGAGGCGGTCACTGGCAAGGGCGTCAAGGGTGTTGTGGACGGCAAAGCGGTGGCGCTCGGCAATCTGGCGATGATCCGTGAATTGGGGCTCGAGGCGGGCGACCTGACCGCCAAGGCCAATGCCCGCCGCGACGAGGGTGAGACAGTGATGTTCGTGGTGCTGGACGGCGACATTGCCGGTCTTGTCGCTGTCGCCGACCCGGTGAAGGAGACCACGCCCGCCGCGATCAAGGACCTGCATGAACTGGGGTTCCGCGTCATCATGGCGACCGGCGACAACGAGCGCACAGCCAAGGCGATCGGCGCGCGGCTCGGCATCGACGAGATCCGGGCCGACGTGCTGCCCGAGGACAAGGCGCGGATCATCAAGGAATTGCAAGCCGAAGGTCGCAAGGTCGCCATGGCCGGGGACGGCGTCAACGACGCCCCAGCGCTCGCGCAGGCCGATGTCGGCATCGCCATGGGCACTGGCGCCGATGTGGCCATCGAAAGTGCGGGCATCACCCTCGTCAAGGGCAACCTCGATGGAATCGTGCGCGCGCGGCGGTTGGCTCGGGCCACCATGCGCAACATCCGTCAAAACCTGTTCTTCGCGCTGATCTACAATGCCTCCGGCGTGCCGGTCGCGGCAGGAGTTCTGTTTCCCTTCTTTGGCATCCTCATCAGTCCGATGTTTGCTGCCTTCGCCATGAGCGCGTCGTCAATCTCGGTGGTGCTCAATTCGCTGCGTCTTCGCGGCGTTCGCATCTAGAAGCGCGCAACATCGTTCGGACGAACCGAAAGCAAAAGAGAGACCATTTATGCAGAGCAAACAAGACACGTACCGCGAAGGCTCTATCAGTCTGGGCGGCGCCATCGCGATGGGAACAGGCGTGATGATCGGCGCCGGAATCTTTGCGTTAACGGGGCAAGTCGCACAGCTCGCCGGCCCTCTGTTCCCTCTTGCATTCATCGCCGGCGCGGTCGTCACAAGCTTCAGCGCCTACAGCTACATCAGGATGTCGAACAAATGGCCGTCCTCGGGTGGCATCGCCATGATCCTGCAGAAGTGCTATGGTCCCGGAGCCATCGCAGGCGGGGCCGCGTTGCTGATGGCGCTCAGCATGGTGATCGCGGAAAGCCTCGTCGCGCGAACCTTCGCCACCTATGTCCTGCGCCCTTTCGATATCGAAGGTGGCCCATTGGTCCCCGCTCTGGCTGTGGCCGTGATCGTTTTCGCCTTTTTGGTGAACATCGCCGGAAACCGCTCGGTCGGGCTGTTCTCGTTGATCATGGCCGCGATCAAGATCGGAGGCATAGCTCTGTTTGGCATCGCGGCCCTGTGGTCCAGTGGTTTTGCGTTCGCCGCGGCGTCCGAGACCTCACAATCCTACGGGCTCACGGGGTTCATCGCCTCTACGGCGCTGGCCATCCTTGCGTTCAAGGGATTCACCACGATCACCAACAGCGGAGCCGAGATCACTGAACCAAATCGCAATGTTGGCCGAGCGATCATGTTCTCTATCGGAATCTGCGTCGTCGTCTACCTGTTGGTCGCCTACGGGGTCGGTTCGAGTCTCACGATCGAGGAGATCATCTCAGCGCGTGACTATTCGCTGGCACAAGCGGCGCAGCCCGCCCTTGGACAAACCGGCTTCATACTCACGGTGATCCTGGCCGCTGTCGCAACGGCGTCCGGCGTTCTGGCCAGCGTCTTCGCGGTGTCGCGTATGCTGGCGATGCTGACCGACATGGAAATGATCCCGCACAGCCACTTCGGTATGCCAGGTCCCATCCAACGCCACACCCTGGTCTATACTGTCGTCATCGCCGCGACGTTGGCCGTGCTCTTTGATTTAGGCCGGATCGCATCCCTCGGTGCTTTCTTTTACCTCGTCATGGACATGATCATACATTGGGGCGTGTTCCGCTATCGTCGAGCAGACGTCGGCGCCTTCGGTATCGTGCTTTTGACTGCCCTGGCGCTCGATGCGATAGTACTGGCAGCTTTCACCGTGATGAAGCTTCAAAGCGACCCGATGATCGTTCTCTACGCCGCTGTCGGGATGATCGCTGTGTTCGCCTTCGAGCGCGTTTACTTGTCGCAATGGGTGGCACCGCAAGTCGCCCCCGCCCACGCCCACGCCCACGGTGATTAGCCTGCCATCACCTGGCCTGAAGAGATGCGATGCCTTGTGCGCCGATCGTGATCAGCCCGACCGACAAGGCAAACGCAGCCAGGGCAAGCAGCATCACGCCCGTGTTCATGGGCAAGCGACGTACAACCGGTCCAAGAAATTCCGACCGCCCGAAAGCCGAGACGTAGAGCGGCAACGCGCTTATCATAGTCGCATAGAGGTAAACGCCGGAGATGTTCTCGAAAAACGCCGAACGCGCAAGAGTCGGGGATACAACCGCCAAAGCGGTTGAACGATTGCCGCCGAATGACCCGAACCAGTCGGCAGATAGAACGTATATAAGCACGTGGAGACCTGGAAAGAGAAGGGCTCTGAGCAAGACATCGACCAGCACGAAAAACACCGTGTCTCTTGAGCCCGCCTTTGGTTGCTTTGTCATGGCGAAAAGGAAAAAACTGACGTAGTTGACGGCAAAAACCACGGGCAAACCGTTGGTCGCAACCTGCCTTAGAAAGCGCATGAGTGCCGGTCCGCCGGCAGCAAGAGCCGGAGCAAAGCCCGGAGCCAGTAAGACATAGAACAACAGGACCGGCAGTAATGCAGCGAAGCTGAACAGCAGGACATTTCTAACAAACTGAGCCGCGGGCATACTGATAGAGAAAAATCTATCCATTGAAATAGCCTGCCATGTGGGCACCACTAGGTCGATGATACGTTATCGATCCCTACCAAGTGGACGGAAGCGACAAGCCGGTTGCGGGCATTCCCAGAGATCGCCTACTCGGCCCGTTTGACGCAAATTGGGTTTCCCTCGATCGTCCTGAGCGGCAATCGCGTTGTTTCAACCGGACTCGCGTGCATGTACCAGTAGCAGTTGTCCTCGGGCCGCAGATAGGCGGTCGCGAGGTCTTGGTTCGGTGCGGCCAGTTCCAGGATATTTTCCGGTAATGGCGGGCGTGACGACGCGTTTTCTGAATTCGAGAAAGACTCCGAGCAAGCCCCCAAGGC
Source organism: Marinibacterium anthonyi (assembly GCA_003217735.2). Classification (GTDB taxonomy): domain Bacteria; phylum Pseudomonadota; class Alphaproteobacteria; order Rhodobacterales; family Rhodobacteraceae; genus Marinibacterium; species Marinibacterium anthonyi. Next base: position 112,491 of record CP031590.1, read on the forward strand.
CAAGACGGTTGTGAGAAGAAGTGCGCTTCGTATGTACATCAATTGATGATCCTTCTGGTTGGTTTGTTTTGGCCGCTCTGGTATCGGCTTCCCTCTTTCACAGGTTTGCGAACCATCTTGATTAGGCAGTCCCTCCGTCAAATCGCCAACGCTCAGAAATGTGTGGCCCAGCGAGGGTGGCTTTCGTCGATCACCAGAGCATGGCTGTGCCTGCGATGCCCCTTCAAGTGGGGATGATCAAGTGGCAGGTTGTCGTGCGTGTGTTCAAGCTCCACGGGATCGCTCGCTGGCCAGAGTTTCAGAGCAGCGAGCATGCCAGTGGCCGCGAGAAGCGCCAGACCGATCAGCGCAGGAACGACACCGTAGACCGTCAGCAGCCAGCCCGACAGCGGATAGGTCACCAGCCAGCAAGCGTGCGACAGCGCGAATTGCGCCGCGAACAGAGCGGGGCGATCCCCGGCATGGGCGGACCGGCGTAGTAACCGGCCAGACGGGGTGAGAACGGCGGAATATCCCAGACCTACCAGCAGCCAGGCCCCCAAAAGGATGAACCAACCAAGGCCGGCGGTCAGCACTGTTACCCCCAGTCCCAGCAATGTCGCCACCATCAGGGCAGCACCGCCGAACATTACGGGCCGGTCTGGCAGCGCATCCACTACGCGCGGAAGGAGCAGTGCGGCCGTCATGGAGCCAGCGCCGAAGGCGAACATCGTCCAGGCCAGCGCGCTTTCCGACAGGCCGAGCGATCCGCGCACCAAAATGACGGTATTGACCAGCACCATTGCCCCGGCCGCCGCTGCCGCAAGGTTCAGCGCCAGCAACCCGCGCAGGCGGGGCGTGGCCAGATAGATGCGGATGCCGCGTGTGGTCCGGTCATAGATGCCGCGTGGTTTGGAGGGCTTAGGATTGGGCAGTAGCACCGAAACGACCAGAAGGGCCGAGGCGGTAAACCCTACTACTGTGCCGAGGAAAAGCGAATTGTAGGACATCATCGCAACCAAAAGTGCCGCCAGCGTTGGACTGACGATGTTTTCCAGATCGTAGGCCAGCCGCGACAAAGACAACGCGCGGGTATAGCGTTCCTCTTCGGGCAGAACGTCCGGGATCGTCGCCTGAAAGGTCGGCGTGAAGGCGGCGGAGGCCGATTGCAACAGGAAGATCAGTACGTAGACCTGCCAGACCTCAGTCACAAAAGGCAGGGCCAGCGCCACGCCCGCGCGCACAAGATCAAGCGTCACAAGAAACGCGCGACGCGGCACCCGGTCGGCGAACGCCCCTGCAATCGGCGCAATGCCCACGTAGGCTACCATCTTGATGGTAAAAACTGTGCCGAGCACAATCGCCGCCCCGTCGCCCGCGAGGTCGAATGCCAAAAGCCCAAGCGCGACCGTTGCGAGTCCAGTTCCCAAAAGCGCCACGACCTGCGCCAGAAACAGATGGCGGTAGGTGCGGTCAGAGAGGATATCGAGCATGGCGGGCCTCAGAGATATCGGGTGATCGCCCGCAATTCGGCACGATCGGCTTCGGAGCTTTCAGCGTCTAGGCAATGGTCCATATGGTCGTGGATCAACGCCCGCTTGGCATTGGTGATCGCTTTCTCAACCGCCTGCATCTGTTGGGCGATCTCAAGGCATGGCTTGCCCGCCTCGATCATCTCGATCACAGCACACAGGTGACCGTCAGCGCGTTTCAGCCGTGCGATGAGGGCGGGATGACTTGCATGGACAGGGGGATTTGTCATATCAACGACTTATCCTCCCTGGGGGGATTGAACAAGATGGTGCCACGACGCATCACGCCAAAGACGAGCGGGCAGGCAAAGCTGATGACGGTGTTGTCACGTTAACTCACCGAATTTGCAAGTTGGCAAGCTGTTCGTTGATCAAGCGGCCTGTGCCGCGGATTTCCACGCCTCGAATGCTTCGAGCCGATGGTAGCGTATGGTAAGAGCGGAACGACGGCGGGCTGGGATGGAGAAGGAATTTCGGGTTGCGGACTGCATGGAGACGAAGCGTTGCAATCCACCAGGCGATCGGAAGCCTTGCATTACTCGCTCTCGTTTTCGGAAGGGCAGGTGGCTGTTTTCTGCGCGGTTATTGAGTCCCTTGTGTGACCAATGATCAAGGCCAGGCGCGACCTCGCGCTTTGCGGCACCATACGAGCGCAGTTTGTCCGTAATGATCCTTTTTGGCACGAAGCCCCAACGCTTCATCAGCTTGACCAAAAGCCGCCTTGCGGCGCGCTTGTCTCGCCTCGATTGGAGAATTTCCTCAAGAACAAAGCCGTGTTGGTCGACCGCGCGCCAGAGCCAGTATGACCGGCCCGCGATCTTGACCACGACTTCGTCCAGATGCCAGACATCGCCGGGGCGCGGCTGCCGTCCCCGTAGAGCGTGGGCGATCAGGGGACCGAACTTGACGCTCCAGCGCCGGATTGTCTCATACGAAACGTCCACGCCACGTGCTAGCATCATCTCCTCGACCTCGCGCAGGCTCAAGTTGAACCGGACGTAGAGCCAGACAACATGAGCAATGATCTGGGGCGGGAACCGATGGCGTTTGTAGCTGATTATCTCTGTCTGCATCGGCATCGCCTAAGACGAGATCAATGAATCAGCAACCTCAGGCCCGTTAATGTGACAACACCCTTGGGGGACAGCTTCATTTGCAAGCACTGCATACAGATGCTGCAGCGCCGCACCCGACAAAAACGCCACATCTTCAAGGGCTTCAACCCGTGCCGAGGTGACCCAGGTGGGCATCCGGGGTAGCGTGTCGAGGTCGCTGATGTGATCCGACCGGGCAAATGTCATACTTGGACCCTACATCGGCGCGGCCCTTTCTGCCATAAAATATCGTACTAAGCGCCCTGCCTTGCCGTTCTTAATAATGTCCAATAATCCTGCATTATCGGCAGGATGCCTTTCCGCAATACGCCAGCGGGAAGCGGGAAGGTGCGCTGAACCGAGGGTAGGTACCGGATCTGTGCCACAAAGCCCCTTGCTCTACCGACGAAACACGCCTGGAAACAGACCCTATACCGTGTGACACGCTTTCCGCCCTCGAACCTCTTGCCATTGTGAAACATAGAAAAAGCTTGCGTGAACTCAGCGCCGAAGCAATAGTCACGGAAAATAGCGGATAAACGCGAAGAACCGTGAACACGGCGCAAGGGCAGAAGAGATGAACTCCTCCGAGCAGGAAGACCTGAATACGGTCATCCGTCAACATTCCGAATGGCTGGCGAACCAGTTGCACGCGCAGCGGGAATCCCTCTTTCCCCCCGACGCGTCCAAGGCCATGCGCCGGTTTTCCTCGGGCGAGGCCGCGCGCCTTCTGGGCGTGAACGACAGCTATCTTCGCAAGCTCCACCTCGATGGCAAGGGCCCGTCCCCGGAACTGTCGCCAGGCAACCGGCGCCTCTATTCTGTGCAGGATATCAATGACTTGCGGCACCTTCTTGAACAGACGGCGCGCAAATCCGGCGATTACCTGCCCGGCCGGCGCGAGGGCGACAGGCTCCAGATCATCGGCGTGATGAACTTCAAGGGCGGCTCCGGCAAGACGACCACGTCAGCCCATCTCGCCCAGCACCTGGCGCTCCATGGCTACCGTGTTCTGGCCATCGACCTCGACCCGCAGGCCTCGCTCACCGCGCTCTACGGTGTGCAACCCGAAGTCGACCTGCCCGATGGCGGCACGCTCTACGATGCGATTCGGTACGAAGACCCCTGCCCCATCGCCGATGTGATCCAGAAGACATATATTCCCGGGCTCGACCTGATCCCCGGCAACCTCGAACTGATGGAATTCGAACACGAAACCCCGCGCGTTCTGGCGCAGGGCAATGCCGGGCTGTTCTTCTACCGCGTCAAGGACGCACTGAACCAGGTCGACGATCAGTACGACGTGGTGGTCATCGACTGCCCGCCGCAGCTGGGTTTCCTGACGATGTCGGCCTTGTCGGCCGCAACGGGCGTGCTGGTAACGATTCATCCGGAAATGCTTGATCTGATGTCGATGTCCCAGTTCCTGCGAATGACCGCCGACCTGATGGACGTGATCGCCGAAAGCGGCGCCGACATGAGCCATGACTGGATGCGCTACCTGCTGACCCGATACGAGCCCACCGATGCGCCGCAAAACCGGATCGTGGCGTTCCTGCGCACGATGTACGGCGACAAGGTGCTGAACGCGCCGATGCTGAAATCCACCGCGATTTCCGACGCCGGGCTGACGAAGCAGACATTGTACGAAGTCGAACGATCTGCCTTCACCCGCACGACCTATGATCGTGCCATCGAAAGCCTGAACGCGGTCAATGACGAGATCGCGGCCTTGATCCAGAAAACCTGGGGGCGCACATGAGCGACAGCAAGAAACGCCGCATGTCCATGCTCGACACGCTGGCCGCCTCGGGCGGTCCGCCCGCAGCCGGGTCGATGATGTCCACGAACCGCGCCCTGCGGTCCGCCCGCGACGCCGTCGACAGCCACCACGTGTGGGAGCTTGACCCCGACGTGATCGATGACACCCGGATTGCCGACCGTCTCGATCCCGCCGACGTGCTCGACCTGCGCGACGCGATCGAGGCGAACGGCCAGGCCGTGCCCATCCTCGTCCGCCGCAATCCCGACCATGCCGACCGCTACCTGCTCGTCTACGGGCGCCGGCGGCTGGAGGCGATCCGCGGGTCCGACAAGGTGACGAAGGTTCGCGCACTGGTCGCCACGCTGGACGACAGCGCCGCCGTGCGCACCCAGATTTCCGAAAACATGGCCCGGCGCGATCTGACCTTCATCGAAAAGGCACTGTTTGCGCAGGAACTGGTGGAAACCGGCTTCGGCAACCAGACCCAGGTGGCCGAGGTGCTGACCGTCACCAAATCCTCCGTCTCCATGGCCATCGCCATCGCGGGCGCCGTGGGGGTGGACCTGGCCCGCGCCATCGGCCCCGCGCCGGGCATCGGCCGTCCGCGGTGGGAAGCGCTGGCCAAGGCCGTCGAAGAACGCGGCGCAGACCGTGAAAAACTGATCGAAATCGCCCACGACGTGCATTCCAAGGCCGATGTGGCGGTCCTGATCGAAGCGCCGGAAGACGGCTATGACCCCTCCCTGCAGGCGTTCGAGGCGGTGATGGAGGCCGCCTCCCCTGCCCCGAAACCGCAGGCCAGTCCGGCCCCCGCCCGGCCCGCACCCACGGTTCTGGCAATTGGCGGCAAGCGGGCCGGCACCGTCAAGAGAACGGCCAAGGCACTGACAATAAACATAGAAAATGGCGAATTCGCCGATTGGATCGAGGCCGAAGCGCAGGATCTGATCGCGGATCTTCACGCGCGCTGGAAGACGCGCGGCGAAGACTGAGGCAAGTTAAACCCAAACAGGCAAGAAAAGGAGGCACGAGCAGACAAAAGAAAAGGTCCCGCAAAGACGGTGCTTCACGAGACCCTGACTTGTTTTTCGCACTCTCAAGCTAGGGAAATGAAACCCGCTCCGCAAGTCCAAAGTGATTCGCGGGACAGCTATATTTTGTCTTCGTGACAGTTATGACAGGATACACCCCCGTAACGCCGTTTCGGCGACCG